>NZ_JBMDXE010000140.1:0-5368 GCF_048594845.1 Rhodopseudomonas sp.
AGGCGGGCAGCCTGGGCTCGCCCGGCCGGGCCGGCTACACCGAAACCGGCGTGATGTGGCAGACCACCATCCACACCGTGTTCCTCCTGGCGGCGATCGGAATCGCCTGGGTCGACAGGATCTCCAACCTCGCGATCGAAGAGGCCAAGGCTCACTCCGAGCACTGACGCTGCGAGTCGCCACATTGGTCGTCGTCGCCGGCCTCGCGCTGGCGGCGACACTGACGCCCGGCACCGCCCGGGCGGCTGATGCGGGCTTCACGCGTTTCGTCGCGTCGCTGTGGCCGGAGGCACAACAGGCCGGCGTCTCCCGCGCCACGTTCGAGTCGGTCACTGCCGGGCTGGAGCCGGACTACAAGCTGCCGGACCTGTTGCTGCCCGGACGTCCGAAGACCGGTGCGCCGTCGCAGGCCGAGTTCGTGCAGGTGCCTGCGGACTATCTGAAGGAAGCGCGGATCGAGGCGCTGGCCGGACACGGCCGCAAGCTGCTGGCGGAATACGGGCCGACCTTGCGGGCGATCGAACAGCGGTTCGGCGTGCCGGCCACCGTGGTGCTGGCGATCTGGGGACGCGAGACCGACTACGGCCGCTATCGGCTGCCTTATGACGCGGTTCGGGTGATGGCGACGCAGGCCTATGTGGGCCGGCGCAAGGATCAGTATCGGACCGAGTTCATCCTTGCGATGAAGATCATCAGCGAGGGGGCGGTGTCCCGCCAAGGCATGCGCTCGTCCTGGGCCGGCGCCACCGGCCTGACGCAGTTTCTGCCGTCCGAGTACTACAAACACGGTGTCGACTTCGACGGCGACGGCAAGGTCGATATCTGGAATTCGGTGCCAGACGCACTCGCCTCGGCCGCGCAGCAACTCGTCAACAAGGGCTGGAAGCCCGGCGTGCGCTGGGCCTACGAGGTTCGCGCGCCGGCCAATGCCGACTGCACGCTCGGCCGGCCCGAGGTCACGAAGCCGGTGGGGCAGTGGGTGCGCGACGGCTTTGCGCCGGTGCGCGGCGAGCGGCTGAGCGCAGAAGAACTGGCCGAGCCGGCCTCGCTGCTGCAGCCCGAGGGGATTTACGGCCCGGCTTTCCTGACCACGAAGAACTACTTCGTCATCAAGGAATACAACTTCTCGGATCTCTACGTGTTGTTCGTCGGCCATCTCGCCGATCGCATCACCAACCCGCAGCCGTTCGCGACGCCGTGGGCGGCCACCAAGCAGCTGCGCACCGCGGATGTCGAGGCGATGCAGCGCGGCCTGACACGGCTCGGCTTCTACAACGACAAGGTCGACGGCAAGGCAGGGATGCTGACGCGCGCGGCGCTCGGCGCCTATCAAAAGTCTGCGCGGCTCAAGCTGGATTGCTGGCCGAGCGAGAGCGTCCTGCGCTCGATCGAAGCGGCTCGCTGACCAGCAGCCTCGCTATCCAATCTGGCGATGCCCGTCGCTCAAAGCAAAAGCCCGGCCGATCGCTCGGCCGGGCTTGAAATCAGGGAGGCGGCGAATCGCCGGCTCAGATCAATCGCAGACTTCGACCGGGCGCGAGCGCCAGACGCCGCGATAGTCGTCCCAGAAGCGCTGGCGCACGACGCGGCAGGCGGGCTCTTCGACGTAAACCGGGGCGGGGGCCGCATAGGCCGGGCGGCTCGCGGCAATCGCGCCGCCGAGCAGCGCACCGCCGATCAGGCCGCCAGCGACGCCGGCCGCGATCCGGCCGCCATCGGCGTGAGCGGCCGGGACGGCCGCGACCAGCGAACCGGCAAGGGTCGCGACCGCAACAAGCATCGAAACAGTCTTCTTCATTTGTCTCTCCGAAGTGGCGCCCCGACCGGCGCGCGTTGACAGAAGTCGCCCACCCGACTGCACAGCATCAAAACAGCACAATGCCGTCAATCGTCGCAGATTCAGGTCCGGATGACTCGCCCCAAAAAACGGTCTTTTTCGGGCTACCCGGACGATTCACCGGAGTCTCGAGAAACTCAGGCGTGGATATTGGTCGTCCGGAGCAACCGGAGGTTCAATCTCAGCCGCAGACTCGCACGCGGCGAATTCGCCAGCCATAGCCGTCCCAGAATCGCTGACGCTGCCAGTAGCAGCTGCCGTAGTAGCCGGGATCCACCACATAGGCCGGGCCGGGCGCATAGACGGGAGCGGGCGCATAGTAATACGACGGTCCGTAGCCGTAATAGTGCGGGCCGGCAACTGCGCCGCCGACGATCGCGCCTCCGAGGAGCCCGGCGGCGAGGCCGACGCCGAAGCCGTCATGTGCTTGCGCCGGCGCCGGTGCGCCGATCGCCGCAACACCCAGGGCGGTGGCTGCCACCAGGCCCATCACTGCTTTCCTCATGGACTTCACCCTTCTTGCTTGCCGCCCGGTTCCACACGGGTGCGACATTATTGCAGGGCCGAGCATCCACGTTTCTCTTGAACGATCTATGAATGGGACCGCCTGCGAGATGCCATGTTTCGTCGCGGCTGCGGCTGCGGCTGCGGCTGCGGCTGGGCCGGTCCGGCGTCAGCGGTCGCGCTTTCGTGCCGTACCGGAGGGGCGGTGCGGTTCCCCCCGAGCACCCGCGCTTCGCGTAGCTCGGCGGTGCAGCGCGAACTAACAACTCGCCTTGGAATGATTCCAGAAAGCCTTGGTGGGCGGGCTTGCGCGAGATCAAAAGCGACCGCCGAGTTTGGAATAGCTTCAAAACAGCCGATTTCCTTTTGCTTCCGCCCTATCTCTTCACTATCGAAAAGCTCGTACCGCCATCATCGGGACCTTCGTACTTCCATGATTGTCTGTTCCTGCAACGTCCTTTCCGATCACGACGTCCGTAGCGCGCTGCACCCCGATGGCGGGAATGCGAGCAGCGCCGGCGAGGTTCATCGTTGCCTCGGCTGCAGCAGGAAGTGCGGACGCTGCATGCATACGATCCGGAAGATCATGAGCGACGCCGGCTGTGCCGCCGGTCACGCGCCCGCCCGCGCTTCCTGAGCCCGTCCCGGACTGGCAGATCCCCGCGCCTCGCGGGGATTGCGATTGGTGCGACTTCTGATCTAGAACTATTCCAATTCTAAACTGGACGAGCGGTTCGGCACACTGTCGCAGCCGTGGCGTCGGCGACAGGAGAAGTCATGAAGGGCGACGCGAAGGTCATCGAATATCTCAACCGCGGTCTCCGCAGCGAGTTGACGGCGATCAGCCAGTATTGGTTGCATTATCGGCTACTGGACAATTGGGGGCTGAAGGACCTCGCCAAGACCTGGCGCAAGGAATCGATCGAGGAAATGGTCCACGCCGACAAGTTGACCGACCGCATCATCTTCCTCGACGGGTTCCCGAACATGCAGGTGCTCGATCCGCTGCGGATCGGTCAGAACGTCAAGGAAGTGCTCAACTCCGACCTGCAGGCGGAGATCGATGCACGGTCGCTCTATCAGGAAGCGGCGACCTACTGCCACAGCGTCAAGGACTATGTGTCCCGCGATCTGTTCGAGCAGCTCATGAAGGACGAGGAACATCACATCGATTACCTCGAGACCCAGATCGAACTCGTCAACCGCAGCGGCGTGGAGCTGTATCAGCAGCACCATATCGGCGAACTCGATCACGATTGATCGAACAGGGCGGCGCGCTCCAGTCGGTCGCGCGCCGCTCAGGCCGACCGGCGTGCGACCGCCGGCTGCAGGGGACAGGCCGCATAGGCCGCCTCGATGGCAGGCTCCGAGCCATCGACATGCAGCTCCACCGCCGTCGTCCCCGCGTTCAGGGAACGGATCCGAACGTACAGCTTGGCCGACCCACGCAGCTCGTCGACGAATTGCTGCAGCGCTGCGCTCTCCTCGATGACCAGGACCTTCGATCCCAACAGCACGCGCGATTCCACCGCGTCGTGTCCCGGCTTATCGTCGAAGCGATAGCCGAAGCTGGTGTTACGGTCCGAGCCGATCTTGATCTGAAACGCGATCTTGGCGATCGGCCGGTTCTCGAAGCAGGTCAGCTGCAAGCTCGCCATATAGAGCGAAGGATTGGCCGAGTTGGTTGCGCCCCAAGCCATCGTGTAGGCGCCTCCCACGGGAGCGCCGGTGATCCGGTCTGGGCTTTGGTCGATCATCCAGCTTCCCGAGCGCACGGCACTCTGGGTGACACACCCAGCCAGTACCATCGCTCCGAGCAGCGTCGATTTACGCAACACGCCAGCCACGTCAGCCTCCACCGGGATGCAGTCTGCAACTCAGGCGGGAGGGCGGCAACCCTATCATGTGCTGGTGGTCGTTTGCCGGGAGCTAGGGTCGGCGCGTGGCCGTAGTTAGTCCCGACGGCGGCGAAACGGCCAGTCGATAACCTCGGCGGCGTAAAGCGAAGCCCAAATGATCAGCGGCTGTGCCGCGAGTCTCGGGCCGTGGTACCACCAGCTACTCGGCAGCCCGGGAATGTCGATGTCGCCGAGCGCGTGATGGATGTTCGCCGGCCAGACGCACAGCGAATACAGCGCGAGCGCTACGCCGGCCCACCAGCGCAGTGGCCGGGTCAGCAGCGCCAAAGCGGCCGCGAATTCGAACAAGCTGGTGAGCAGAATAACTTCGGGGGCGAACGGCACCCATCCCGGCGTCATCGCCAGCAGCTTGTCCGGCACGGCGAGATGCGCGACGCCGGCGGCGGTGAAGAACGCCGCCAAAATCCAGCGCATCACTGCGCGCTGCACTGCCCCTGTTTCTGCCACGACTGCGCCATCCTCCATTCACCAGCTGTTCAGTGTTCCGGGCCGTATCATCCTGCGTCAGTTTGACCCGGTCCTCGTCCGATGATGAACGGCGACACCATGATGTTCAAGACGCCGACATTCCTGATGCGCAGATCGAAGCTCGCCGCCGCGGCTGCCGTCGTACTGATCGCTGCGTGCGGCAGCGCGATGTCACAAGCCGCGGAGCTATCAGCGCACGATCTCGCGCTGATCGATCGTCTGAGTTGGGGCGTCAACGCCTCGACAGCCGATCAGGTTCGCCGTATCGGCGTCGCAGCTTGGTTGCAGCAGCAGCTTCATCCAGCCGCTGAGACCGTTCTGCCTGCGGCGGTGGACGCGCAGATCGACGCGATGCCGGACGCGCGCGGGGTCACGCCCGCGATCCTGCTGGCGCTGCAGGAACAGGCCAAGCAGGCCAATCAGATCCCCGACGAGGAGCAGCGCAAGGCCGCCAAGCAGGCGCAGCAGCAGGCGATGAATGACCGCGGCAAGCAGGCCGCGGCGCGTTCGATCCTGCGGGCGCTGTACGCGCCGGACCAGCTGCGCGAGCGGATGAGCTGGTTCTGGATGAATCATTTCAACGTGCATCAGTACAAGGCCGACCTGCGGCTTATGGTGGGCGACTACGAGGATCGCGCGA
>NZ_JBMDXE010000141.1:0-11030 GCF_048594845.1 Rhodopseudomonas sp.
TCCTCGCGCTGCTGCTCAAGGTCGTCGAGGAATTTGAGGAACATGATCCAGGTGAGAAGCGGCAGACGGTCGAGATCGCCGTTCAGTCCCTTGTCCTTACGCATGATGTCGCGCGCGGACTTGAGAAGGCTCCCGAGCACCTGGGAGGTCGTCATCGGTGCGGCGTCTGCGCCGTTCTTTTTCTTAGTTCGTACCATAAAGCAGTCCTTGCAGGTCATTCACGGCACGGCGAAGCTCGTCGGGGCCGCCGAACAGCTTGATGATTTCAGCCGGCTGGCCGTGGGTTGAGATCGGCGGAACCTTGAGCACGTCCGGCAGGACAAACTGCGCGTCACCGTGTTCCGCATATTTTTCCAGAAGCTCGTCCAGCACCTGACGCGCCTCGGGCGAGAACTTCTCGAAGTAGTCCTTGCGCTCGCCCTTGAGGCGCTGTGCCCGCTCGCGCCGGGTGCGGAGCGGCGCATTGAAGGCCAAATGGCACAGCAGGTCGAAGGGGTCGGCATCGGTCTGGCCCGTCTGTTCGGCCAGCGCGTCGAAGTCGATGCCGTGCTCGGCCAGCGCAGCGATAATCTCGCTACGCTGGTCTGCATCCGCCCACCGTTTGCGAAGCTCGGCGGAGGTCGGCGCAAGCGACCGGACGCTTTCGGCGGCGTAGTCGGTGTATTTGACGACGCGAAGCTGCTTGCCGTTCGGATCAAGCTCGTGGACCAGATGGGCCACGACTTCGACCCGGCCGCCGTCGAAATAGAATTTGCGCGGCTCGTCGGTCGGCGGCTCGATCACGCCGGGTTCACCTTCTTCCGGCGGGGCAGGCTCCGGTTCCTGCCCTTCGGGGATAATCTCCGTCGTCGCCGTGGTCTCTCCGGCGTCGTTGACTTCTTCTTCTGTGATCCGGGCCGGATCGCCGTCGAAATCCGGGTCGGCGAACATGCGGGTGGCCGAGCCGGTGTAGTCGAGGATGTTGAACCACAGCTTGCCGTAATCATCGCGAAGGCGCGTCCCGCGCCCGATGATCTGCTTGAACTCGCTCATGGACCCGACGACGCGCGCCAGTACCACATTCTTGCAGGTCGGCGCATCGACGCCGGTCGTCAGCAGTTGCGACGATGTGAGGATAACTGGCGTTTTGGTTTCGAGGTCTTGAAACTTCGACAGGTGGCCGCGCCCGATGGCGCCCTCGTCGGCGGTTACGCGCGCCACATAATCGGGATACTGCGCAACAAGGTCAGCATTGAGGTTGACCAGCGCCTGCCGCGTTTCCGAGGCGTGCTCCTGATCGACGCAGAACACGATGGTCTTGGCGAAGCGGTCGGTCTTTTTGAGGAAGTCGGTCAAGTGACGGGCGATGGCCTCCGTGCGGGCGCGCAAGGCGATGGACCGCTCGAAGTCCTTGGTCTGATATTCGTCATCGGGGATCGCACGGCCGAAGCGATCAACCTCGTCCTTGCTTGGGCGCCATCCAGCGGCGTCCCATTGGGTGACGACGCGATGCACCCGGTAGGGCGCGAGAAAGCCGTCGTCGATGCCCTGCCTCAAGCTATATTCGTAGATCGGGTTACCGAAATAGACGTAGGTGTCGCGGTTGTCCTCGCGCAGCGGGGTGGCCGTCATGCCGAGCTGATAGGCGGGCTCGAAATGCTCAAGGATGACGCGCCATGAGCTGTCGTCCCGCGCGCTTCCCCGGTGACATTCATCGATGATGATGAGGTCGAAGAAGTTCGGCGGATAGTCCCGTAAAAGCCCTGGACGGCGCTCGTCTTCGGCCAGCGCCTGATAGATGGCGAAATACATTTCCCGGCTTTTGACGATCTCGCCGGATTCGATCTTGTGACGCGCGTCCCCGAAAGGGGTGAAGGTCTTGTCCTTTGGGTCGTCAATGAGGATGTTGCGATCCGCAAGGAACAGGATGCGCGGCTTGCGGTGCTCGCCGGCCCTGTTCCAGCGGCTCGACCAGAGCTTCCAGCAAATCTGGAAGGCCACTATGGTTTTTCCCGTTCCCGTCGCCATGGTCAGAAGAAGGCGCTTCTTTCCGGCAAGGATTGCTTCGACCGTCCGGTTGATCGCGATCTGCTGATAGTATCGGGGTGGCTTGCCGCCGACCGTGTTGTAGGGGGCGATCAGATGCTCCACGCGCGCGGGGGCGTCGATCCCGCTGCCCACCTGATAGCGCCGCCAAAGATCATCAGGCGAGGGAAAGTCGGCGATGCGCGTTTCCGTCCCTTTGAAATAATCGATCTCGATAGTCTCGATGCCATTAGTGGCGTAGGCATACTTGAGGCCAAGTATCTCCGCATAGCTACGCGCCTGCTGCACCGCGTCGGTTGCCGATTTATAGCTGGCTTTGGCCTCGACCACCGCGAGCGGAAAATCCCGCGTGAAGCGCAACAAATAGTCGACCCGTTTGGGCGGCTTGCGGACAAAGCCCTTTCCCACCGGAATGACACGACCATCTGTGATCGTGCGTTGCTCGGCGATGGAATGGGGTTCGTCATCCCAGCCAGCGGATTGCAGTTTAGGGACGACGAATGTTCGGCACGTGTCGGCTTCGTTCGTCATCGTTGCAGAAGCCAAATCGTGTCAAGGACAAGGTTCGAGGTCAACCAGTGCGCCGCCACGGGCTCATCAATTGAGGGCGAAAGGCGTGCCCGAGCGTCGGCGTAGTGATCCTCGATGAAGTGGCTCTTGCAGCGCAAAGCGGCGGGCGCGCAGGCGCGCGCCCGGTCGTCAGCCAAGTCAAAGCGGCCTGCTTTGGAAAGACATTCCTTCGCGGTAGCCGCCAACCTGCGGGTGATCTGCCGTTTGGTCCTATTGCGCAATATCTGCTTGCGAGACATGACGCCCACCCCCTGCAACGACCGCGCGCGCTCAATATACTCAAACCCAACGCTTCATCAATCGATTGTAACGCTTTTTCAATGCGTTATTGTCGATTTACCTGCATGAGAATTTAGCACGGAGAAACTGTAACCCTCCACCTCTGAACCGGCGCTCCTTCCAATTGATGTCGCGGCGAACGAGACACCCGGTGACCATGATGGTGACGTTGCTTCGCTCGATTTTTCTTTGACGAGCCAGGAGTGCTGATCTCGCCGTTGTTTCAGTCACTCAAGTAGGCGCATCGCTCTGTTTCGAGTTGCTGAATTAACTCCCCAAAACGCGTATCGATCTGACGTGCTACCGCGCGCGGATCATCGGCTCCGTTGATAGACCAGTTATTGGTGATCGTGGTCGCGCCGCGGATTGACGTGTTTTCGCTAGAACTGGCGACTGCCGCCGCACCGTCGGCGGTCAGCTTCCGCAACATGCCGTTGGTCTCGATGCGGCCGGCCGCGCCCGGCACGAACAGTTCGGGGCCGCGCTCGCCGACAATTCCATAAGGCCAGTTCATGATTACAAGCTTTACCATCGCCAACTAGGGGTTGAATTGCAATCAGCAGAGCCGCATCCTGCCGGGATACGGAGCGGTCAGCATGTCAGATAAGATACCTTTCGGCCTAGACGGGGCGGTTATGGCCAAGATCGATTGGCAACTCGCGCTCACGCGGATTATTCACGACCTTCGATCCGACTTCATCTACGCTCCCCACATTGGCTTCATCTATGCAAAGGCAGGCAGTGAACTCATTTTGGAGGTGAAGGCGGCGTTATCCAAGGGCGCATACAGCCCGGGCCTGCCTGTCACGATCGAAGTCCCAAAGTCCTTTCGCATACAGGTCGCTGCGCATCCTGTGCGCCTAGGGCCAAGCTTTTCACGACCAGGAAGCATTCTTCTCCCTCACGATCGATTACTTTATCAGATTCTGGCAGACCAAGCGGCCCCTATCGTTGAGAAGAAGGCTGACCATTCACGCTCGTTTAGTCACCAACTTGCTGAGCTGGACAGCCCGGCGATGTTCACACCTACCAGGACCTGCTGGAGCGCGCTGCAGAGCGCCCTAGTGAAGCATTCGCAGGAGCAGGGCATCAAATATATACTCAAGATCGATGTTGCCAACTATTTCGGATCCATGAATCTCCACACGTTGATCAACGTGCTGAACGACTCCGGATATCCGAGTGAGCTACTGACTCGGCTCGAAACGCTCTTAACCAGCTACACAAGCAACCGTTCTTCGCGTGGAATACTTCAGGGAATGTTTCCATCAGACCTCTTCGGAAATTTCTACATGGAGCCAATCGATCGCTTCTTGAAAGATAATGATGTGTTGGCAGCTCGGTACGTCGACGATCTGTACGTTTTTATCGAGAGCGTCGAAGCTGCTGAGACCTTGCTGCGACAGCTTATCCCTCGTCTGCGCAGCTACGATCTCGTTCTGAATGAAGCGAAGTGCAAGATCATTCCCAAAAATCAGCTTCATTCAGAGGAGCCGGATCTACAGGAGCTGTTCGACGAAGCGGTTGAAGAGATCCGGGAACAACTCAACGATGAGGACTTCGACGCCGACTACGGATTTCAGTCCGAATGGGACGATGACGACGAAGAGGAGGACGACGAAGAGGAGGGCGAACTTAGTCTGGAGGCAACGAAGCAGCTCTTCGATTCCATCGGAATTTATCTCGGGCAAGAGGAGAACATTGAGCGGTTCTGCTTACCATTGCTTGCGAAAGCTGAATCAGACCACGCACTTCAACATGTGCTGGAGTCATTCAAGAAGCGCCCATCAATGGCCCAGATATATGCATCTTACGTTGCCAAATTCCTGAAACGTGAGAGCGTTCTTAATTCGCTCTTGGCCTTGCTAGTGGACTCGGAGCTGACCGACTGGCAGAAAATGTGGATTCTTGCTGCGCTCTCTCAAGCGGACGAGTACGACGATGCGTCCGTTAAGATCGCGCTGGACATCCTTCAGGACGCCAATCGTCACGAGACGCTTCGGGCAGTCGCGGCGATATTCGTCGGACGTTATGGAGATCATTCCCGAAGGATCACTTTACAAGGCGTTTACGCTACGTCCTCCCCCTACATTCAGAGCGCCATCTATTTCTCGTCGCGCAAATGGCCGAAGGTGGAGAAGCAAAATGCAAGGACGAATTGGGGGAGCCACACGCCATTAAATAGGCTTTTAACGATCGCAATTAGCAAAAAGTAGTGCCGGCACCATCTCGTCGTCGATTTTCAGCAAAGAGAGAAGGTTTTGGGCTCAAGATATGTGGCCGGCAGGCCGCCAAATCGAGCCTATCGGACCGCATGATGAGAACGCCCGCTTAGGGTCATTTGCGGGCAGCCGGCTAGCTGCGTGATCCTGACGTTTGAAGTTCCGGGCTTTCCGGCGCCGTCGTAGTGGGCTGGAGTTGCGGAATTGTGGACGGTTCTTTCGACGAGGATGGTAGCGTGGCTAATTCGTAAGGAAGGAACTGCGAGCGTCGGAGATGCATTGTCTTGCTCTCGCGTGAATGACGGAGCTAGTTCAGTTGGCTGCCATTCATGATTAATCGCTCAACAGTCCGCGCTGCTCGCTCTCCAGGTCCGCGAGCAGCTTCCGGAAGCGGCCGTCAATTTGATCTGCAATTGCCCGCGGGTCGTCCGCCCCGTTGATGGTCCAATGGTTGGAGAAGGAATACGTGCCCGTGCGGGTGGTCGTGGTGGAGCCGGCCACGGCTGAGGCCCCTTGTGAGGTCAATCCGCGAAGGGTGCTGTTCGTCTCGATGCGGCCCGTCTGACCGGGAACGAAAATCTCGGGGCCGCGCTCGCCGACAAGGTACGGCTTGCCAAGGCTCACCGGGCCGCCCATCGCGCGCGCGCCGGCCAGCGGAACGGGTGCAGTGGGTGCCGCTGCCTTAGCGCCAACGCCGGAGCACAAACCTTGGATGGCGCTGCAAACCTCGCCAGCTTTCTCGATGACAGTTCCGAAGAAGCCGATCAGTCGCTTGATGCCGTCGATCACGGTGTTGACGCCGTACGCCGCCTTACCGAACGGAGGGACGTCGCCTAAGGGCCAGCAGCGGACGTCAAAGCAACAGCCTGAACGGCTGGTTGTGAAGGACTCTCAGACACCTTTTCTACCTTGCTTCCGCAAGATAATAGCTTAGGTGACTCGCCGAACTTACCGCCCAAGGTGAAGGCGCTCGTCGAGTTGCTTGAGGCGCCCCTCAAGTTTCTTGACCCTCCAGGCGGTGGCTTGATCGAAAATGCCCAGCAAGCGTTGCGGGAGTTTGTGACGAAGTCCGATGCGTTCAAGTTGAGACAAGGCCTGCAGGACTACCGCCAAAGTGGCAAAAAGTGACGATGCTCCAGGCGCAGCACGATCTATATGCAGGAGCGCCCGTTCTAGATCGCCAGCGTCGAGCGGCTGGATGGCGACCAGTTCCAAGAGGACAGGGGTTGCCACTCCCTGCGCGACATAATGATCGAGCCATGCTCTTGCGGCAGCGAGCACGTCTGAATCGCTGCCCCGTTTCCGTAGGAGAAGGGAGAGAATTTCCTGACCACCGCGAATGTCAGGATGTGCTTGTATGAACGGCAGTGCGCGGCCTATGTACCGTCGCCAATTGGCACCGCGAAGTTGATCCCTATAGATTCCGAGTGCCCGAGGCGCGTCGTTTGTTTGGGCAAGCCATCGATCCTGTAGCTGATAGAATGACTTCGTTCTCGGCAACGTAGCAAGTGCGGCCAAAACCGCGCCGCTTTCCGAGCGCCCCATGAACTGATTTATATACTCACGCGCAAGGTGTTGTAGTGTCAATGGAGCTTGGACGGTGAGAACGCGCCCCAAAACCTCGCCAATCTCGGGATACTTGCGATTCTTTACGAGCCAGTCCAGAGCGACTTCGGCTGCTTGCCCTTGGAAGCTCTTCGATAGTGCGCTGATGGCGTATCTTGCAGCGGCGGGGACAGGACCAGCGCGGCGGAGAAATGAGGCCGCGGAGCGGCGAGCAACGTCGTCATTGCGACGATTCATCATAATTAGCGAAGCGGCTACCTCCGCTTTGGCGTCCGACGAGCCGCCTTCGACTGCGAGCAACTGGCGACCTTCTTCGCGTAGATTGGAGATATCTATCGCTGAAAGCCGCCGACTTGTCGCAGCTGCGAGCCAAAGGCGGAACAGCGGCGCTCTCGACGATGGCGAGCAACCCTCGATGAAGGCGCGATAAACCGCGTCCAACAGAGCTGTGTCCGGCGCCTGACTACCCGACCGCCTAAGTCGACGAACCGCTTCCCGCGTGTTGATAAGTGCGCCGAGAAGCGTTCTCGCCTCGGTCGCCTCGCCTTTGGCGGCGCGCATGGCTAGAACCCGGCCAAGGTCAGCCCCCCAGGAAGTAGCCAAGTCTGTCTCTTCAGTCGCGTCAATATACAACCGCCAAACGGCTTCCGCGTGGGCAAGACGTATACCAGACGTCTCCTCCATTGGCGAAAGCTCAATATCCGGCCGCTCCGAGGCGTACGCTAACGTATTTTGATCGCTTATGAGCGATCGTGGAGCGGCCAACCCAAGAGCGTTTACCGCCATCGCCGCCTTGAGATCTGCAGATAGCCCCCGTGTGGCACTCGACCGAGAAGGCGCGACGAGCGTCAGGTTCACCATGAACTCCGAAATACTGGCCCCTTCAGGACTTATTCCTGGAAGTCGTCGCCCAATCCGGCCCTCAGCCCAGTATCGCAGTGCCTCAAAGTCGGAAGTGGTCGGTTTCTTAATCTTTAGGGACGTCAAGGAGACGCGGCTTCCTATTGCAAATGATGCACTGTCCTCAGTCGTTCCACAGGTGATCAATCCAACGTAGGGTGAGCCGCGGTAAAAGGCCTCATCAATCAGGTCTTCAACCCCATCTCGGTCGACATAGGCGGCGATATCATCGATGAAGCCGATCTCTGCCTGGTTGTCTGCTTCTCGACGCGCCGCGGATTTCATCCAAGCTGACAGTTCGCCAGCGGAGGCGAGTTCAGTAACGGATGGAATACGATTCCGTCTAATAATCAGCTGCTCCAGCAACTGGAGTGTCAGAACAGACTTCCCATCGCCCGGCCTTCCTCCCAGCCAAAGTATAGGCAGACGCAGATCATCCTCTGCATAGCTCTGATCGAGCCCCGCCAACCAAGCCTCGGCGGCTTCTACCAATGGTCGCAAGGCATCACTTCGATCTAAGAACCGCCCTCCGACAAGGTCTGACAGACGGGGCCGCGCTCGTACGAAGAGACTCTTGACCCGACCCGCTCGGCGTTCGAACATATCCGGTGTCAGTAGACGCCCAGGACAGACATCCTCAGCTCGCACGTTCGCTCGGATATCAGAAATTGCCCGCATCAGCGCACGTTCGACACCGTCACGATCGCGCCCGTCGAATGAATCGAAGAGAGTGCCAAGAGCGTTCCTCGCAACGCGGTCTGGGTCGCGGACCCCTGCGGACAACAGCGTCCGGCGCAGAGATAAGCCAGGGCTGCTCATTACCTTCACAGGTGCCGTCGGATTGAATCTTTCCAACACCTTGTGAAGTTCGACGCGCGTAGCCGCCGGATCGTCAAAAACTTCGGAAGGGGTCAGGTCAGAAGGCTTCAGCCCCGTTTCGTCACGCTCACATATGATCTGAAATTCCAATTTGTGAGCAAAGGCCGGTGAGCAGAGATCGAGGATAATCCGCGCTTCGTCGACAGCGGCTGCTAGGGTGGATCGGGTAAGAGTGCGTTTGACCTGCGTCAGAGACACCTTGTCGCCCGCCACAGAAAGATCACTAACAGCTTCGAACGCATACGCTTCCGAAGCTCCTTCGATTAGGGCACGCCGAACGAAAAGGTCCAAAGCAATCGTTGCTTGGATTGAGAACCCGCTTAGCGACCACCAACCTCCATCCGCTCGGCGCCGCTCGTCGTGGGACCAGAGCTTGCGCAACTCAGCATAATTGTTGGCGAGTGCCTTGGATAAATCGCTAGTCGTCGTCACGCGGGTTCTGCCTTCATCCGGTGCCAAGTAGGAGAGTTGAGCCGTCGAAGGGCAACTCTCCTGATAAACTATACAGGTTCTTGTCATTTCCGAGAAGCAGTTATACCCCTTGATGTCATCTCGAAATTTTAAACCATCACGGTCAAGAGGTCTGATGGACTGTGGTTTTGCCGCTTTGGATCAATTGCAGACAATCAGACCGTGACGGCGCGTGTTATGAAGTCCGCGTAGCAAACCTCGACCCCTGTCACCGCTGAGTGTGGCCGCAGCGAAGAGAGACGCCGCCATTCCACAAATGTAGGCGGTCACCGGCTCGCCACCTGCGTCACGCCTTCTTCCGCCGGGGCCAGATGTACTCCTGCCCAAGCAGCGCAGGCGGCAAGACGATTTCCGAGAGGGACGGGAGATAGGCGCCGGGGCGGAACGAGACGTTGTCCACGACGATCTCACGTTCTTCGAGATGGTAGGTCCCTTGCCGCCAACCCTGCCGGTCGTACGCATCCGGTTGCCCGATACGGACGACTTCGCCGTCAGGCCCGATGGTGGCCCTGCGGACGGTTTCCTTGCCATTGTAGGGGTCAGTCAGTACCCAAACCTTACAACGTTCCGTGCGCGTAGTTGCCTGCCGGTCCGGCGCCTTTCGATGAAGCTTGTGGAAGGAAGGAATCGCGTCGTCGCTTCGACCGCGCTTGCGCAGTTCTTCATTGACGGCGTCGGTTTCGATCTGAATGGACTCAAGTCCAGCGAGTGCCGCCGCCACCGCGCTGGCGGCCTTCTGGTAGTCACGAAGAAGTTTCAGTGCATCAGTAGTCGCGGCAGTGCGTGCAGCACGTTCGCGAGCGGCAAAAGCGGCTTCTTCCGCCGCCCGTTTTGCCGCTTCCTCTGCGGCGCGAACCGTTTCGAGGTCCGCGCTCAGAGTTTCGATACGAGCAACCAGGCGAGCTTCCGACCGCTTCAGCTCCGCTTGCTTGGCTTCGGCGGCGATATGCTGTTCGTCAGTGAAGGTCGCCAAGCCTGCCATCGCGGCGTCGATCTTCCTTCGCACGGCGGCGAGTTCGGTTTCGGCCTTGGTGATTGCGTCGGTGATCTGCGCGCTAGTTGCGGGTGCGCCCCCGAGGAGGTTATTCAGGATGCCCATTGTGTCTTCGTCCTTTTGGTTATTGTGACTTGCTCGCGCGAAATTAGCGCAGCGGTTGAAACTCGCCGCGATAGTAGGCGGCGACGGTCTCGCGACCACGGTCGAAGGCGGCTTCAACCTTAGGTGCGGTGGTCTGCGCCTTGGATTGCGGCGCGCTGGCGGACGCTGCAGCTGCGGCGGCCGGCCGCGTCGGTCCCGGCTTCGGTTCGATCGCGGCATAGGCTTCATGCGCACGAAGCCAGCGATGGTAAGCGACATGCTCGTGCGAGGTGGCGAACATCAAGTTGTGAGCAACACCATGCCGGGCGTTGAATTGCTGATCAGCCAGCGACCGGCGGGCCGCCGCAAGTTGGGAAGTGGCGGCCTTGAGTTCGGCGAACCGTTCATCGCTAGTCATCGATCGCCACCGGCTGCGATGTAGGCTTCAAGGTCGGCGATCGGGTACACAGTGCGGCTCCCGATCTTAATCGTTCGGGGACCAAGACCTTGCGCCTCAAGGCTGCGCATCGTCTTGCGGCAGCGGTTCAACCGCCGCGCGGCTTCGGATCGACTCAGGTAGGCCATGATTCTCTTGTCCAGTCTGTGGAGTTAGCTCCCGGCCGAAGCCGGGAGCCTTCCCGTTGGTATTCAACCCGTCAGACGGAAGTCGAAGCCGGCTGACTGGTGAAGAGTGGACTATTCGAGGACAATCGAAGAGCCCATTTCAGTAGCCCTTAGTTCAGCGGGCCGGCGGCTTCGATTTTGGCGAGCGTCTGCGCAGCGGCTTCGCGTGCGAGTTGCTGTGACGCGGCGAGCGATACGATGGCAGCCCACGTCTCAGGCATAGTCTTGCTGAGCTTTGCCGACAGTGCGGCAAGGTCGGCAGCCGCGTCGGTGGAAATCACTTCAGCCGCCGGGACCGGGACCAAGTCGATTCCCAGCACATTCAGGACAGCGGCAGCACTCGCGTAGCCCGGCGTCGATTTGTGGCGCCAACTTTGGATCGTAGTCCGCAGAACGCCGGATGCCTCGACAACGTC
>NZ_JBMDXE010000142.1:0-4112 GCF_048594845.1 Rhodopseudomonas sp.
ACGCGGGAGAGTAGGTCGCTGCCAGGCCTGCAAAGGACAATGCCTCAATCACGATGACACAATACACCCAGACAAAACGCCGCCTCCAAAAGAGGCGGCGTTGCGCGTTGGGCCAGCGCCGAAACGGTGCGGCGAGGACAGCTGTTAGCGTCGGCCTTTAATTGCCCGCACTCGCACGTGCGGTCTCTATGAGACTGGCCGGTGGAGCTCAGTGAGGCAATCGGTCGAGGTCTTTGAAGCTTCGATGCAAAGCATGGAAGACCTGGGTCCGCTTAAGCAGGGCGCTGGATCGGGCTCCAACATCCTGAGGATCGCATCCCACATGTCGCGACGATGAAAGCCTTCGTCGTGCGTTCGCGAGAACCGCGCAGGCGTTCTTTCACGGTGCGCGGCGTCAGGCTTTCAGGCGGTAGCCGGTCTTGAAGATCCACCATACGACCGCCATGCAGAGCAGCAAAAAGCCGCATGTCGCAGCGACGCTGACGGCGATGTCGACGTCGGCGATTTCGTAGAAGCTCCAGCGGAAGCCGGAGACGAGATAGACGACCGGGTTGAACAGGGCGATCTTCTGCCAGAGCGGGGGCAGCATCGAGATTGAATAGAAGCTGCCGCCGAGGAAGGTCAGCGGCGTGATCACCAGCAGCGGAATCACCTGCAATTTCTCGAAGCCGTCGGCCCAAATTCCGATGATGAAGCCGAACAGGCTGAACGCCACCGCCGTCAGCACCAGGAAGCCGAGCATCCACACGGGATGCGCGATGTGGAGCGGCACGAACAGTCCGGCCGTGGCGAGGATGATCAGGCCGAGAATGATCGACTTGGTCGCCGCTGCGCCGACGTAGCCGAGCGCGATCTCGAGAAATGACGCCGGCGCCGACAGGATCTCGTAAATCGTGCCGGTGAATTTCGGGAAGTAGATGCCGAACGAGGCGTTGGCGACGCTTTGCGTCAGCACGCTCAGCATGATCAGGCCGGGCACGATGAAAGTGCCGTAGCTCACGCCCTCGACCTGGTCGATGCGCGAGCCGATCGCCGCGCCGAACACGATGAAATACAGCGAGGTCGACAGCACCGGCGATACGATGCTCTGCATCAGCGTGCGCCAGGTCCGCGCCATTTCGAAGAGGTAGATCGCTTTGACGGCGCGGAAGTTCATGGTCATGCGTGCACCAGACTGACGAAGATCTCTTCAAGCGACGACTGGCTGGTGTCGAGATCGTGGAAACGGATGCCGGCGGCGCGCACGTCGGCGAGGAGGGCGGTGATGCCGGTGTGCTCGGCGCGAGTGTCGTAGGTGTAGACCAGTTTGCTGCGATCGTCGGACAGGGTCAGATCGTAGTCCGCGAGCGTCGTAGGGACGGCCTCGATCGGCGCGTCGAGGTGCAGCTTGAGCTGCTTCTTGCCGAGCTTCTGCATCAGTGCAGACTTCTGCTCGACCAGAATCAATCGGCCATTGTTGATGACGCCGACGCGGTCGGCCATCTCCTCGGCTTCCTCGATGTAGTGCGTGGTGAGGATGATGGTGACGCCGGTCGCCTTCAGCGCCCGCACAACTTCCCACATGCCCTTGCGCAGTTCGACGTCGACGCCGGCGGTCGGCTCGTCGAGGAACAGCACCTGCGGCTCGTGGCTCAGCGCCTTGGCGATCATCACCCGGCGCTTCATGCCGCCGGACAGCGTAATGATCTTGCTGTCCTTGCGGTCCCACAGCGACAGGTCGCGCAGAACCTTCTCGATATGCGCGGGATTCTTCGGCTTGCCGAACAGGCCGCGACTGAAGCTGACCGTGTCCCAAACCGATTCGAACGCATCGGTATGCAGCTCCTGCGGTACCAGCCCGATCATCGACCGCGCCGCGCGATAGTCGGCGACGATGTCGTGCCCGCCCACTGCGACGCTCCCGGTGCTCGGATTGACCAGGCCGCAGATGGTGCCGATCAGCGTCGTCTTGCCGGCCCCGTTCGGCCCAAGCAGCGCAAAGATCTCGCCGGCCATGATGTCGAGATTGATCCCATCGAGCGCCTTGCGGCCGGTGCCGTAGGTCTTGCTCAGGGTTTTGACGGAAATAATAGGGGCCATGCGGGCTCGCGAGACTTCGGGCGCGGGGATCACGGAACGCTGCCGGACGTGCGGGCGGCTTACATAAGGACGGCCGAGGCGCGACGCAACCGACAGGGATATGTGGCCTGAACAGAAAAAGGTCGGCCGTTTCGAGGAGGCTAGGCCGATGAGCAAGCCGGGAGTCTTGCGCGAGCTGAGTCGCGCGGCACGCAATAGTTGGAGAGCTATCCGTCTTCCGCGGCAGCCGATGACTCGATCAACACGACGACCGCAGTCTTGCTCGACGCGATGAAGTCTGGATCCTTGTTCAATTCGTCGATGGTGCGCGGCGGATTGAGAACGATTGTGCCATCCGGATCTTCGGCTCTAGACCCGCTCTACGAAGCTATCGACCACCTTCTTCTCGCCAGCCTTGTCGAAGGCGATGGTGAGTTTGTTGCCGTCGATCTTTGTGACGTGGCCGTAGCCGAATTTCTGATGGAAGACGCGGTCCTGCAGCGAGAAAGCCGACTCGGTGCCCGTGGATTTCGCAACCAGCTCGCCTTCTATGGTGAAGGGGGCGCGGCGGGTGTTGCCCGATGAGTAGGATGCACCGGCCTCGCCGAAGCCGCCGCTGCGGCCGCCATTGCCGCCTCCGCGGCTGCGTTGCGCTTGGGCGCGTTGCCAGCCCGGCGTCGAGTAGCTCGAACCGAAGGATTCGACATTGTCGAAGCGCGACGGGCCGTAGCCGCTCATTCCGCCCCAGCCGGAGCCGCCCTTCGATTCGGTGATCTCGACATTGGCCGACGGCAGTTCGTCGAGGAAGCGCGACGGGATGGTCGTATTCCAGGTCCCGTGGATGCGGCGGTTCGTGGCGAAGTACAGCTTGGCGCGTTTGCGGGCGCGCGTGATGCCGACATGGGCGAGGCGGCGTTCTTCTTCGAGGCCGGCGCGGCCCTGTTCGTCGAGCGCGCGCTGGTGCGGAAACAAGCCTTCCTCCCAGCCGGGCAGAAACACGGTTTCGAATTCCAGACCTTTGGCGGAGTGCAGCGTCATCACGCTGACGGCGTCTTCGTCCGCGCCGCCGTCCCGGTCCATCACCAGCGAGATGTGCTCGAGGAAGCCCTGCAGGTTCTCGAACTCCTCCATCGAGCGGACGAGTTCTTTGAGGTTTTCGAGCCGGCCGGCGGCATCGGCGGAGCGATCCTTTTGCCACATCTCTGTGTAGCCGCTCTCGTCGAGCACGATCTCGGCGAGCTCGGTATGGGGGAGCGCGTCGCGCTGCACCTGCCAGCGTTCGAAATTCTCGACGACGCCGCGCAGGCTGCTGCGCGCCTTCGGCTTCAGCTCGTCGGTTTCGATCACCATCCGTGCCGCTTCGAACAGCGGCATCTTGCGCTTGCGGGCGTGGTCGTGCAGCAGCTGCACGGTGGCATCGCCGAGACCGCGCTTCGGTACGTTGACGATGCGTTCGAAGGCGAGGTCGTCGGCCGGCGAATTGATCACCCGCAAATAAGCCAGCGCGTCCCGGATCTCGGCGCGCTCGTAGAATCGCGGACCGCCGATCACCCGATAGGGCAGGCCGAGAGTGACGAAGCGATCTTCGAACTCGCGCATCTGGAATGACGCACGCACCAGGATGGCGATCTCGTTCAGCGCATGGCCCTGACGCTGCAGCTGCTCGATCTCCTCGCCGATGCCGCGGGCTTCCTCTTCCGAATCCCACGCGCCAGTGACGGTGACCATCTCGCCATCGACGTCCTCCGTGCGTAGCGTCTTGCCGAGCCGGCCTTCATTGTGGGCGATCAAATGCGAGGCAGCGGCGAGGATGTGGCCGGTCGAGCGATAGTTGCGCTCGAGGCGAATGACCTTGGCGCCGGGAAAGTCGTGGTCGAAGCGCAGGATGTTATCCACCTCGGCGCCGCGCCAGCCATAGATCGACTGATCGTCGTCGCCGACACAGCAGATGTTTTTGGGGGGCGCGGATGCCGCTTGTGCAGCTTGCTCCCTCTCCCCGCGCGCGGGGAGAGGGCTGGGGTGAGGGGGCGTCTCCCCCGCCTGAGAGTCCGCGA
>NZ_JBMDXE010000143.1:0-39962 GCF_048594845.1 Rhodopseudomonas sp.
CCGAGTACCAGCCCTCGTAGCGGCCGACATAGATGTCGCCGGCCTGCTGCATGCGCCGCCAGATCGCCTGGCTCGCCGCATGGTGGCGCGCTTCGGTGGTGCGGATGAAATCGTCCGGCACCACGTTGAGCATCGCTTCCATGTCGCGGAAGCGACCGGCATTGCGGGCGGCGAGTTCGGCCGGCGTCAGGCCTTCACGCTGCGCGGTCTGGATCATCTTCAGGCCGTGCTCGTCGGTGCCGGTCAGGAAGAACACGTCCTTGCCGTCGAGACGCTGGAACCGGGCCAGCGCGTCGGTCGCGATCGCCTCATAGGCGTGGCCGATATGCGGCGCGCCATTCGGATAGGAAATCGCCGTGGTGATGTAGAATGATTGTCGCTGCGCCATGTGCGCCGCCGCCTTTCAATAGATCGATCGTTTGAGAGCGGCCGCGAGACCATCAGCCGGCAGATCACGGCCGATACGGCGTCAGCGCACCGCCTCCGCGAGCTGCCCGAACACCGAGAAAACCAGCGGCTTGCGCTCGAGATTGTAGGCTTCGGTGTCGCGCGCGGCGCGGCCGATCTTTTCCCACACCTCCGCCAGCCGTGCAAGGCGCGGCAGTTCCGCGTTGGGGTCGGGCGTGCGCAGCCGGCCGGCCACCCAGCGGTCGATGCTGTCGACGAACGCCTGCAATGTCACCCGATCGGTGCCGCCGATCGCCTCGCCCAGCGCGTGCAGCGCGCGCGGATCGACGTTGGGCAGGCTGTCGAGCAGCGCGGTCGTTTTCTGGTGCAGCGTCAGCGCGTCGCCGCCCATCAGCGTCAGTGCGCGCGACACGCTGCCCTCGGACGCGGTCGCCGCGTCGGCGAGCTTCGGATCGTCCGGCTCGAGGTCGGTGGCGGCGACCGCGGCGCGGATGACGTCGTCGGTCGACAACGGCCGCAGCATCAGCTTGCGACAGCGCGACAGGATGGTCGGCAGCACCCGCGCCGGCGAATTGCTGATCAGCAGAAACAGCGAGCGTTGCGGCGGCTCCTCGATCACCTTCAAGAGCGCGTTGGCGGAGGACGCATTGAGATCGTCGACGGTATCGACGATGCAGACGCGCCAGCCTTCGACCGCGGCGGTCGAGCCGAAGAAGCCGATGGTCTCGCGCGACTCGTCGACGGTGATGACGTTGCGCAGCACGCCCTTGTCGTTGACCGAGCGCTCCAGCGTCAGCAGCCCGCCATGCGCCTCGGCCCCGACGAGACGGACCACCGGGTGCTCGGGATCGAGCGCAAGCGTCGCGGCGCCCTGCACGGCGTCTGCCTGCGGGTGACGATGCGCCAGCACGAACCGCGCCATCCGGTAGGCCAATGTCGCCTTGCCGATGCCCTGCGCCCCGCCGATCAGCCAGGCATGGGCGATGCGGCCGCTGCGGTAGGCATCGAGCAGCGCCTGCTCAGCGGCAGCATGTCCGAATAGCGCCGTGGTTTCGCGCGGCGGGCGGGCGACGATGTCGGTGGCAACCTTGCGTGCGCTCATGCCGGCCGCACCTTCGCCTTGGACTTGGTCTTCGCGCCGCTCTTTGTGCTGGGCTTCGTCATCGGCTTGGCCTGCGGCCAGCCGAGCAGCCGCTCCTGCACCGTCAGCCAGATTCGGTCGGCGACCTGCTTCGGCTCGGCATTGGCATCCACCAGGGCGCAGCGCTCCGGCTCAGCGACCGCGATCTGCCGGTAGGCGTCACGCAGCTTGCGATGGAAGTCGGCATTCTCGCCCTCGAACCGGTCGGGCGCCGCGCTGCCGCGGCGCACCGCGGCGCGCTTCAGCCCGATCTCGACCGGCACGTCGAGGATCACGGTCAGGTCCGGCTTCATCGCCCCGATGGTGACGTCCTGCAGGGCGTTGAGCAGCGCGGGGCTGACGGCGCCGAGCTTGCCCTGATACACGCGGGTCGAGTCATAGAAGCGATCGCATAGCACCCAGACGCCGCGCGCCAGCGCCGGCTCGATCAGCGTGCGGACGTGATCATCACGTGCGGCGGCGAACAGCAACGCCTCGGCCTCGGAGCCGCCGATCAAGTGGCCGATACCGGACAGCAGCAGGTGGCGGATGATCTCCGCGCCCGGCGAGCCGCCGGGCTCGCGCGTCACCAGGGTCTCCAAGCCAGCCTTCTGCAGCCGCTCGGCGAGAAGCTTGATCTGGGTCGACTTGCCGGCTCCCTCACCGCCTTCGAAGGTGATGAAACGGCCGCGTAACGAGCCAGTTCTGACGTTTTGTTCAACCATTCTCAGAGCTTTGCGATGCCGGCACGGAACACCCCGATCACCAGTTCGCTGGCGCCGTCCATGGCGCGGCGCATGGTCGAGCCGGTCGGGTTGGCTTCGGCCGCCTGCAGCGGCACCTCGACCGCCAGCGCCGGGCCGCGCCACACACGCACCACGCCGATCCGGCGTCCGGCCTCGACTGGCGCGGCGACCGGACCGGTGTAAACGACGCGTGCGATCAGCTTGTCGCTGCCATTCTTGCGCACCATCACCCGCACCGGCTCGGCCGGCGTCAGCGGCACGTAGCGCTTCTCGCCGCCGAACACCCGGGCATAGCCGACGGTCGCGTCGGAGGCGAACAGCGCGCGCGATTCGAAATTGCGGAAGCCCCATTCCAACAGCTTCTTGGCCTCGGTGGCGCGGTCATCGATGTCGTCGACGCCGTTGACCACCACAATCAGCCGCATGCCGTTCTGCACCGCCGAGCCGACCAGGCCGTAGCCGCCGTCCTTGGTGTAGCCGGTCTTCAGCCCGTCCGCGCCCGGCATCGCGTTGAGCAACGGGTTGCGGTTGGTCTGGCGGATCTTGTTCCAGGTGAATTCCTTCTCGCTGAACAGCTTGTAGTAGTCCGGATAGGTCAGGATGATATGACGCGCCAGCCGACCGAGTTCGCGCACGCTCATCTTGTTGGCAGGGTCCGGCAGGCCGTTGGAGTTGGCGAAGGTCGATTGCGTCAACCCGAGTTCGCGTGCCCGCTTGGTCATGCGCTCGACGAACGCCTGCTCGGTCCCGGCGATGCCTTCCGCCAAAGCGATGCAGCTGTCGTTGCCGCTCTGGATGATGGCGCCATGCAGGAGATCGTCCACCGACACCCGGCTGTGGATCTCCGCGAACATCGTCGAATTGCCGGCCGGCGCGCCGCCGCGGCGCCAGGCGTATTCGCTGATCTTGTATTCGTCGGTGAGCTTGATCTCGCCCTTGGTGAGCAGATTGAACACCAGCTCGACCGTCATCAGCTTCATCATGCTGGACGGCGGCCGCAGTTCGTCGGCGTTCTTCTCGAACAGCACGCTGCCGCTCTCGGCGTCGATCAGGATCGCGCTCGGCGCCTCGGTCTCATAGCCGCCGGCGACTTCTTCCTTCTTGGCGCCCTGCACGCTCTGGTTTGCGGCGAGCACCGGCCCCGCCCCGATCGCCATCGCCAGCACGCCGGCCAACAGCGTGCGCCACGGCGACACGCGGGAGCGGACAAACGACAGCGACGTGAGCAGAGCCATGCAGCGAGTTCCGGGAGCAACTTCGAACCAAAGCACGCGTTTCCACATAGCGGTCGGACAGTCCGTCGCGGGCCGTTTTCGTTTGTGGTGACGCGGGATCGATCCTATCGTGAGCGACGCTGCGCTTCCACATAAACTCCAATCAATTCAGGGCGGGAACGGCATGGAATCGACGAGGACCGTCGCGGTCAACGGCATCGAATTGTTCGTGCGTGAGCAGGGCGAAGGACCGCTGGTGCTGCTGTGCCACGGTTGGCCCGAGCTGTCCTATTCCTGGCGCCACCAGATCGGCGCGATAGCGAACGCCGGCTTCCGGGTGGTCGCTCCCGATATGCGCGGCTTCGGCCGTTCCAGCGCGCCGCAGCCGATCGAGGCCTACAGCATCTTCGATCTGGTCGGCGACATGGTCGCACTCGTTTCCGAACTGAAAGAGCCCCGGGCGATCATCATCGGCCATGACTGGGGCGCGCCCGTTGCCTGGCACACGGCGCTGTTCCGCCCCGATCTGTTCACCGCCGTCGCCGGCTTGAGCGTCCCGCCGCCATGGAGGGGCAAAGGGCGCCCGCTCGACCTGCTGCAGGCCTCGGGCATCTCCAATTTCTATTGGCAGTATTTCCAGAAGCCGGGCATTGCCGAGACGGAGTTCGAACGCGACGTCGCGGCCACGATGCGCGGCATGCTGTGTGGCGGGTTCGCCGACCCGACCCGCTCGCTGTTCGTGCCGGAAGGCCGCGGCTTTATCGGAAAGTCTGCGGCAACGCTGCCCCTGCCCCCTTGGCTCACTGAAGCCGAACTCGCCTTCTTCGTCGAGCAGTACAAGCAGAGCGGCTTCCGAGGCGGACTGAACTGGTACCGCAACATCGACCGTAATTGGGATCTAACCGCGCCATGGCAAGGCGCCCAGATCCGACAGCCCGCGCTATTCATCGCCGGTGCCAATGACCCGGTGATTTCCGACAAGATGCATGGCAAGCACGTTGCGGCGATGGAAAAGGTGCTGCCCAATCTCAGGCGCAAGCTGATCATCGAGGGGGCCGGCCACTGGATTCAGCAAGAGAAGCCGGCCGAGGTCAACGCGGCGCTCATCGAATTTCTACGCGAGCAATCTCCCGCCTAGAACTCTGCGATCGGCGGCAGCCACGACGGGCGACCTCCGGAACGGGACCGCCGCGTCCTGCGGTCTCCAAACAAGCCGAAACTAAACGGAGCGGCTCAGTACAGCCCGCGGGCCGACAGTAAATTACCGATCTGGTCATCGCCGCGTGACGGCGCCGCGCTCTGGCGCGGTTCGGCCGATGCGTAGTTGCCATCCTGGTCGTAGGACACCATGCGGGTGTTGTGGGCCAGTGTCCGGCCGTTACTACGACTGCTGCGGGAGGCGGAGATTTCCGAGGTGGCGCTGACCGACGCCATATCGGCGGAGGTGTTGCCGAGCGAGTAAGGCCGACCTTCGGGCACCGGAACATCGCCACGAATAGCGCGGCTCGCAACTCCACCACCCTGCATGTCGGGCACGAACGGCCGCGCGGAAGCGATTCTAACCGCAGAGGGAGCCGGGGCCGGCTCGTTGGTGCGCAGCGTCGCCATCAGCTGGCGGTCGTCGGACCCTTCAAGAGGCGCACGGCCGACATATTCGACGCGGACGCGCGCGGTGCCTCTGTGTTTGAATTCAAGGAGTTCGGCGGCTTTGTTCGAAACGTCGATGAGCCGGTTGCCGTGATAGGGACCGCGGTCGTTGATACGCACGATCAACGAGCGACCATTGCTCAGATTGGTCACACGTGCGTAGGACGGGATCGGCAGCGTCGGATGCGCCGCGGACAGCGACGCCATGTCGAAGACTTCGCCATTGGCCGTCAGCCGGCCGTGGAAATCGTCGCCATACCACGACGCCAAACCCTCGGCGCGATAATTGGCGTCTTCCTGGGGAACGTAGGTTCGTCCACCGACCACATACGGCTTGCCGACGCGATAAGTCCCGCCGCCTTTCGGCACGGGCTCACCCGGGCCGACCACGCGCGGGCTCGACGACACCCCGTATTTCGGATCGACGCGGCTGAAGGCGCCGTTCTGCGCGCAGTTGGCGAGAGCCAAGCACGCCCCGGCGGCGGCGACCACGCGCGCGGCCCGGCCAAACGAATCTCGCTCGCGAATCCCCATAGATCCCCAAATACCATTACCGTGCTCAGCCGCCCATTTCGGACTTGCCCGAGCCACGACGTCGATGCCGGCCCACAACAGCATCGACTGGTGAACATATCGCAGAGCGATCAAGGCGAAAATGGGGTGGTCCGCCACATGGTTAACGGACTCCTCGTGCTGCACACCGAGCTGCTTGCACAGGCGTACGCTTGCGTCCCCGGCGATTTGACGGAATGCTCAGCGCCTCATCAGAGGAATCGTCCGTGACCATCCCTGCTCTCGATCGCATTCAGGCCCGCAACGACCTCGCCTGGGCGATCGCCATCGGCGGCATCAGCACCGTCGCGTTCGGCGCCCTGCTCTACACCTCCTGGCATTTCGCCGGCACCCTGTTCCTGATATTCGCCGGCATCCTGTTCGGCGTATTCCTCAACGCGCTGACCGAGCTTCTCGGCAAAGTGGTCGGCGGGCCCCACAGCGCGCGACTGGCGCTGGTGTGCTTCCTGCTGGCGGCGATGTTCGTCGGCATCGCCGCGCTGGGCGGCAGCACGATCGCCCAGCAGGCCACGGCTCTGTCCGGCACGATCAAGACTCAGATCGTCAACGTGAAGACCTTCCTCGAGCACCAGGGTGTCGACACCAGCTTCATGGAGCTGAACGTCGCGACCAACGCCGCAAATACGGCCAATGCAGGTAGCGCCGCGACCGAACCACAACCGACGCCGCAGCCGCGCAACCTGCCGAGCGCCGGCGAGATCGCCTCGGGCGGCGGCGCGATCGTCAGTCAGACGCTGAAGCTGATCCTCGGCACCATCGGCGCCGTCGGCAATTTCTTCATCGTGCTGTTTCTCGGCCTCGCCTTTGCGGCGCAGCCGGACGTGTATCGCCGCGGTCTCGAACGTGTCGCGCCGCTGCGCTATCGGCCGCAGGCCAGCGCCATCGTGAAGGACACCGGCGACATGCTGAAGCGCTGGCTGCTGGCGCAGCTCATCACCATGACGGTGGTGTTCGCCGTGACAGCCACGGGCCTGTCGCTGATCGGCATTCCCGGCGCCTTCATCCTGGGTATTCAGGCCGGCCTGCTCGCATTCATTCCGACGGTGGGCGCCATTCTTGGCGGGCTGATCATCGTGCTGGCCGCAATCGCGTCGGGCTGGGTGGCCGTGCTCAGCGCCTTCCTGCTGTTTCTCGGCGTCCATGCGCTCGAAAGCTACATCCTCACGCCGCTGATCCAGCGTCAGGCGATCGACATTCCGCCGGCGACTCTGTTCGCGATGCAGATCCTGCTCGGCATCGTGTTCGGCCTGTGGGGCCTGGCGATGGCGCTGCCGCTGATGGCGATCGGCAAGGTGGTGATCAATCACCTCCGTGCCGAAGGCCCAGGGCCCGAAGTGGTGACGGCCGCGCCGACGATCGTGCTGGCGCCTAGCCCGGAATCGTGACGACCGTATTGGTGTGCTCGACGTCCGGGGGCGACGCGAAGAAGGCGCTGACGAGGCCGCGCCATTCGCTGAAGTTCTCCGAGCCGCGGAAGTCCACGGTGTGGTTCTCCAGCGTCTCCCACTTCACCATTAGCCGGTAGCGCTGCGGCTTCTCTATCGAGCGATGCAGCTCGAAGCCGTGGAAGCCCTTGGAGCGTCCGAACGCGGCGCCAGCCTTGGCGACGGCGGCTTCGAAGTCGGCCTCGCTGCCGGGCTTGACGTCGATCTGTGCAATTTCGGTGATCATGCGCGCTCCTTGCGGTCGGTGTGGGCATGAGCCTTATCGCAAGGCGGGCGGCAATTGAAGCTGGCGTGTTCGGACTTGGCTTGCCTGATGGTCAGCGCGGCGAAGCAATCCACGCCACGGGCATAGCGGTGGATCGCTTCGCCGCTGCGTTCCCCGCACTGGCAGGGATGAACGCCAACCTCAAGCGCCGATGCTCATCGCGTTACGGACGATCACCTGTTGGCGCGGCTCATGACGTTGCGCAGCGCGGCGACGGCCCTGCTCCAGCGACAGCGGCTCCTCGACCGTTGCCACCACGCGGTTACGTCCGCCGCGCTTGGCCTGGTACAACGCCGTGTCGGCGGCCGCGAGCAGGACATCGAGCTCGACATTCGCCGGCCCGCCGGCGACGCCGATACTGACCGTGGTGGCAATCGGCGTGCCATCGACTTCGAGGCCGCAGCCTGCGAACGCCTCGCGCACACGCTCGGCGGCGGTCATCGCCTCCTCGATCGTGCACGGCAGCAGCGCGGCGAATTCCTCGCCGCCGATGCGGCCGCACAGATCGGACATCCGAAGCGACCCGGACACGATGGTGGCGAACAGCTTGATCACCTCGTCGCCCGCCGGATGACCGAAGCGATCGTTGATCGACTTGAAGTGATCGAGATCGAAGATCATCACCGTGACGGGGCGCCCCGCCTCGGCCTCACGCTCGATCATCCGAGCGGTGGCTTCCGAGAAGCCGCGGCGGTTGAACATCCCGGTCAACGGATCGAGCGCCGCGGCATTCTTGTGCGCCCGGACGGTCCGCTCCGACACCAGCATGAAGATCACGAACACGGTGCCGACCGCGTACAGCACCAATTCGATCGCAAAGATCAGCACCCAGATGTTATTGGCCGTACCGGCACCTTGCGTCGGCAGCAGTTCGGCCAGCACGATCGGCAACATCAGGACGGCGCCGTGCAGCAGCGGCACCAGCATCGCCGGCCATTGCCGTTTCATGGTCTTCCGCCGCTCGGCGAACAGCTGGTTCGCCGTCAGGGCTGCATAGACGGCGACGATGCCGGCTCCGATCGCGACACGCAGCGACGACAGCTCTTCCGGCAGGCTGACAACCGCCGTGACCCAGGCCATCGCACCGAGCACGAGGCCCGGCCAATTCGGTTTCAGCCCGTGGAAGACCCGGGCGGCGTTCCATACCATGCCGCAGGCAATGAAGCCGGCACTGGCAAGCGACAGCACCACGATCTCTGGAACGTAAAGGCTGAGAAGCTGCCATTGCGCCACGGCGGCGGCTCCCAGCAGATAGGCGCACCCCCACCAGTTCAGCGCCCTGATTTTCTCATGGCGACCGAAGTAGAGCAGCATTCCTCCAAGCAGCGTGCAGATCAGCGTCGCAACCAGGAATAACGTCGAGAAATCAAGCGACATGATGCGAATTTCCAGGCGAGTCGAGAGAGCAAGCTGCAACGCGAGGGAGGTTTGGAAGTGCCCCGTATCTTTCGCAATGTCGCTGCACCGCGTTGAAATCGAGTGTTCGCAATGTCTCGCTTTGGCGGCGAAGTTTCCAAAAATGCAATGTAACCGGGCAGCACCGACCGCTGGCCGCTGGTGTGCAAACAAAAAGGGCGCCCAGAGGGCGCCCTTTGCGTAACGGAATGGAGTGAAAGATCAGCGCTTCGAGAACTGGAAGGAGCGGCGGGCCTTGGCCTTGCCGTACTTCTTACGCTCGACGACGCGGCTGTCGCGGGTCAGGAAGCCACCCTTCTTCAGCACGCCGCGCAGCTCCGGCTCGAAATTGGTGAGCGCCTTCGAGATGCCGTGACGAACCGCACCGGCCTGGCCGGACAGACCGCCGCCGGCGACGGTGCAGATCACGTCGTACTGGCCGGCACGGGCCGCGGCGACCAGCGGCTGCTGGATCATCATGCGCAGCACCGGACGAGCGAAATACACCTCGACCTCACGCGAATTGACGGTGACCTTGCCGGCGCCCGGCTTGATCCAGACGCGGGCGACCGCGTCCTTGCGCTTGCCGGTGGCGTAGGCGCGGCCCTGCTTGTCGACCTTCTTGGTGTAGGTCGGCGAGTCCGTGCCGGCGACCGCGGTCTTCAGCGCGCCGAGCTGGTCGAGAGACTGAATGGTGTCGGACATCTTATGCAGCCCTCGTGTTCTTGCGGTTCAGCGCCGCGATATCGACCTTCTCCGGCTGCTGAGCTTCGTGCGGGTGCTCGGCGCCCGGATAGACGCGCAGATTGCCCATCTGGACACGGCCAAGCGGGCCGCGCGGGATCATGCGCTCGATCGCCTTCTCGACGACGCGCTCCGGGAAACGACCTTCGAGGATCGACTTCGCAGTGCGCTCCTTGATGCCGCCGATGAAGCCGGTGTGGTGGTAGTAGACCTTGTTGTCGCGCTTGCGACCGGTCAGCACCACTTTGGCGGCGTTGATGATAATGACGTTGTCGCCGCAATCGACATGCGGCGTATAGGTCGGGAGGTGCTTGCCGCGCAGCCGCATCGCGACCAGCGTGGCGAGCCGGCCGACCACGAGACCAGTGGCGTCGATAATGACCCACTTCTTCGTGACTTCGGCGGGCTTGGCCGAAAACGTCTTCATGAGAATTGATCCATGGCAGGGGGAAATCGGCGCAATGCGCCGGACTTGGCGCGCTTGTAGATAACCCCCGCGCGGCCGTCAATCCCCATTCCTTCAGAATATCCCAGCAATTTCAAATGGTTGCAAATATGGTGCGATAATACCTTCCAAAAGATCAAGTCATTGGAATGGAATAGGTCGACGTGACATGGGCAATCGGGTCCGGCGACGTCCCCGACAGCAGCGAGACCTCGCCGACCGCCAGCCGCTTGCCGAGCTTGAGCAGCCGGGCCACCGCAACCACGTCCTGCCCCGGCTGGCCCTTGCGGAGAAAATTGATGTTGAGATTGGTGGTAACGGCGAGCGCGATAGGGCCGATGGCCGACAGCAGCACGACGTACATGGCGAAGTCGGCAAGCGCCATCAGGGTCGGCCCTGACACCGTTCCGCCCGGGCGCAGCATGCGGTCGCTGTAGCGCTGCCGTAACAGAGACGTGCGACCGTCGGCGGATTCGATTGAAATGTCGCCATGGCTGAATGCCTGCGGGAACTCGCGATTCAAAAAGGTCTCGAGTTCGGCTACGCTCATTCTCGCATGTGTCATGTCGTTCCCGCCCCTGCACTCGCTTCGACGGGTTTGTTACAATAAGGTGACGCTCGTTCCCAGCGCTGGATTCCCGTTCGGATGATTTCATGACAGCCTTGCCCGTCATCGCGACGACCACTCCGTCGCCGATCCTGCTGCGCGAAACGATCGACGGTGGTGTCGCAGTGCTGACGCTCAACCGCCCTGCCGCGCGCAACAGCCTGTCGCTCGAACTGATCGCCGATCTGCAGGCCGCGCTGGATCTGATCGCGCGCGACGACGGCGTCCGCGCTGTTGTGATCGCCGCCAACGGTCCGGCGTTCTGCGCCGGCCATGATCTGAAAGAACTCACCGCCCATCGCAACGATGCCGACCGCGGCCGCGCCAGCTTCAGCCGGACCATGACGGCGTGCAGCGCGATGATGCAGGCCATCGTGCTGCTGCCGAAGCCGGTGATCGCCGCGGTGCAAGGAATCGCCACCGCAGCCGGTTGTCAGCTGGTCGCGAGCTGCGATCTCGCGGTCGCATCGGAGCGCGCCAGCTTCGCGACGCCGGGCGTCGATATCGGACTGTTCTGCTCGACGCCGATGGTGGCGCTGTCGCGCAACGTCCCGCGCAAGCAGGCGATGCACATGCTGCTGACCGGTGAGCCTGTCCCGGCTGCGGAAGCGCGCGCGATCGGCCTGATCAACAGCGTGGTGCCGCACGGCACCGAGCGCGACGCGGCGATCGCGCTGGCGCAGACCATCGCCCGCAAGTCGTCGCACACCATCAAGATCGGCAAGGAAGCGTTCTACAAGCAGTCCGAACTCAACCTTGCCGACGCCTATCACTACGCCGCGCAGGTGATGACCGAGAACATGATGGCGCAGGACGCCGAAGAAGGCATCTGCGCATTCCTGGAGAAGCGCGAGCCGGAGTGGAAGGATCGCTGACCAGCGCCCTCATCTTGCCCCGTCGTTGCGAGCGAAGCGAAGCAATCGAGGGCCACGCACCGGAAGCTGGATTGCTTCGTCGCGGAGCCCGTGCCGGGACGCCCGCGAAGTGGCGATCCGATTACTCCTCGCAATGACGGCTGATTGAAAATGAACCACGACACCTACCCCGACAATTACATCCGCCAGATCCTCAACGGCGTGAAGACGATCGCGATGGTCGGGGCGTCGCCGCAGAATGTGCGGCCGAGTTACTTCGCCTTCAAATATCTTGCCGAGCGCGGCTACGACATGATTCCGATCAACCCCGGACAGGTCGGCAAGAGCCTGCTCGGCAAGCCGTTCGTCTCCAGCTTGCGCGACATCGACCGCCCGGTCGACATGGTCGACATCTTCCGCGCCTCCGCGCATGTGATGCCGATCGTCGAGGAAGCGCTGGCGATGTCGCCGCAGCCGAAAGTGATCTGGATGCAGCTCGGCGTCCGTAACGACGAGGCCGCGGCGCTCGCCGAAGCCGCCGGCTTGAAGGTGGTGATGAATCGCTGCCCGAAGATCGAATACGGCCGGCTGTCGTCGGAAATCTCGTGGATGGGCGTCAATTCGCGCACGCTGAGCTCGAAGCGCGCACCCGCGCCGGTCAAGGGCATGCGCCTCTCGCTCGATCGCACCAGCCTCGCCGGCGCCGATACGGTGGCCTCCGACCGGGCCGTTCGCAACCGCGGCGAGAGCACCTGATCACCAGCGCCTTGCCGCGCCGTTCGTTCTCCTTCGAGCTTGCTTGACCTTCCGCCGGGTTGCGCTCAGATAGCGACAAACCATTCAGCCCAATCAACGGAGGGATCGACCATGACCGAACGCACCCCGGGATTTGCCACGCTCGCGATTCACGCAGGCGCGCAGCCGGATCCCACCACAGGGGCGCGTGCGACGCCGATCTACCAGACCACGTCCTTCGTCTTCAACGACGCCGACCACGCCGCGTCGCTGTTCGGGCTGCAGGCGTTCGGCAACATCTATACCCGCATTACCAACCCGACGACCTCGGTGCTTGAAGAACGCGTTGCCGCGCTCGAGGGCGGCACCGCCGCACTGGCGACCGCGTCGGGCCATGCCGCGCAGCTCGTCGCTCTGCAGCAACTGCTGCAGCCCGGCGATGAATTCATCGCGGCGCGCAAGCTGTACGGCGGCTCGATCAATCAGTTCACCCACGCCTTCAAGAGCTTCGGATGGAACGTCGTGTGGGCAGACCCAGACGATCTGCCGAGCTTCCAGCGCACGGTCTCGCCGAAGACCAAGGCGATCTTCATCGAGTCGATCGCCAATCCGGCCGGCAGCATCACCGACATCGAGGCGATCGCGGAAGTGGCCCGCAACGCCCACGTGCCGCTGATCGTCGACAACACGCTGGCGACGCCCTATTTGATCCGCCCGATCGACCACGGCGCCGATATCGTCGTGCACTCGCTGACCAAGTTTCTCGGTGGCCACGGCAACTCGCTCGGCGGCATTATCGTCGATGCCGGCACCTTCGACTGGTCGAAGGACGGCAAGTATCCGATGCTCAGCGAGCCGCGCCCCGAGTATCACGGCCTGAAGATCCAGGAGACGTTCGGCAATTTCGCCTTCGCGATCGCCTGCCGCGTGCTCGGCCTGCGCGACCTCGGCCCGGCGCTGTCGCCGTTCAACGCCTTCATGCTGATGACCGGCATCGAGACGCTGCCGCTGCGGATGCAGAAGCATTGCGAGAACGCCAAGGCGATCGCCGAATTCCTGTCGACCCACAAGGCGGTGTCGGCGGTGAACTACTCGGGCTTGGCCTCGAGCAAGTACAACGCGCTGGCCCGCAAATACGCGCCGAAAGGCGCCGGGGCGGTGTTCACTTTCAGCCTCAAGGGCGGCTATCAGGCCGGCATCGATCTCGTCTCTAATCTCAAGCTGTTCTCGCATCTGGCCAATGTCGGCGACACCCGCTCGCTGATCATCCATCCGGCCTCCACCACGCACAGCCAGCTCGACGACGCGCAGAAGACGGCCGCCGGCGCCGCGCCCGACATGGTGCGCGTCTCGATCGGCATCGAGGACAAGGAAGACCTGATCGCCGATCTCGACGAGGCGCTCGGCGGCTGAGGCGCAGCGACGCAGAGCAGCGGAGACGGAGATGAGCGAGGTCGGTCATCTCGAAACGCGGCGGCTGGAGGCGCTGAGCAACACCGTGTTCGGTGTGGCGATGACCCTCCTCGCCTATCAGGCGCCGCGTGAGAAGTTCACCGGCGCCGATCCGCAATGGCGCGAGATCTGGCACATCTACGGTGCCTATATCTCGACGCTGCTGCTCAGCTTCATCGTCGCCGGGATGTTCTGGTACAGCCACCAGCGCCGGCTCGCCTACGCGTCGCACGGCAACCGCTCGGAGGTCGTGCTCAACCTGTTCTTTCTGCTGTCGATCATCCTGTTGCCGGTGACCTGCGGCCTGTACGGCAACAACTACGACTCGCCGAACGTCACGGTGCTGTACGGCGCCAACCTGGCGATGATCGGCACGCTCAATGCGGTGCTGTGGGCGATTCCGATCGCGCGTAAAAAGGACTGGATCACGCTGACGACGCCGGTGTTCTCCGCCGGACTGCTCGTCGCAGCCTCGGTGGCCTCACTGGTCGATCCCCACGCACCCAAATACATCTGGCCGCTGGCGTTTCTGTCGCCGGTCGTGAGTGCCTATGCGGAGCGGCTGAGCCAGCGCAAGCCAAACTCGGGCCGAGCCTGACTTCTCGAAATCAGCCCGGCTGCCCGATGGCGACCGCAGCTACGCTCGGTGCGGCATGCCGCTGCGGGGCCGTGAGCCGCTCGACCTGCAGCACAGCCAGCGTCAGCACGACAATGCCGATCGCCTGATGCCCGAGCGCAAGGCCAATCGGGACTTCATGCAGCAACGTGAGAATGCCCAGCAGCGCCTGCAGCGACAACGCGCCGAACAGCCACACCGCGCCTGTCGCGGCGCGTCCGGCGCGCGACCGCAGCGCATCGATCGCGTGCCAGGCGGCCAGCGCCCACAGCGCATAGGCCATCATGCGGTGATCGAACTGCACGGTGAGATGGTTCTCATACAGGTTCTTCCACCAAGGCGTTTCGAACCACAATCGATCCATCGACGGGATCAGTCCGCCGTCGATTGTCGGCCAGGTGTTGAAGACGCGGCCCGCGCGCAGGCCTGCGACCAGTGCACCGAGAAACAGCTGAATCAGGGTCATCACCAGCAGCGCGATCGCGGTGATTTTCAGCCGCGCCGCCGCCAGCACCGGCGGCCGGTCCGACAGCCGGCGTAGCGTCCACACGATCGAGGCGTAGATGATCAGCGCCAGTGTCAGATGGATCGCGAGCCGTACCTGTGAAACTTCGGTCCGCTGCGACAGGCCCGAGGCGACCATCCACCAGCCGACGGCGCCGTGCAGCGCCCCGAGGGCGAAGATGCCCCACAGCGCCCGTTTCCACTCTGGGCCGATCGCACCGCGCCACAGAAACCACAGGAACGGCAGCAGATAGGCAATGCCGATCACGCGGCCGAGCAGCCGGTGGCTCCACTCCCACCAGAAGATCGTCTTGAACTCATGCAGCGTCATGCCGGCGTTGAGTTCGCGATATTGTGGGATCTGCGTGTCGCCGGCGCATGCAACGGTCCACGGGGCAGCGGGGAGCGGCGGCAGCGTGCCGGTAATCGGCTTCCACGCCACGAGCGACAGCCCGGACTCGGTCAGCCGCGTCGCGCCGCCGACCAGCACCATCAGGGCGATCAGCGCCGCCACCAGCGTCAGCCAGATCCGGACGGCGCGAATTCGGGACGGGCGAAGTGCCGCTGCTGCGGTCATAAAGCATACCTTGAACGGATTTTGGCGCCCCTTATAGTCCGCCCGCCCCTGCGCGCAAAGCGCCGCGAGGCCGCATCAAGCGCGTGTGACCTGCGCGCCGGACCTGGACGTAAAATCGACGCCATGAATATCCGAACCCGGAAGCTGATCGGAACCATCGTGCTGCTGGTGATCGCGATCGTATGGTCGCTGACCGCAATGGCGATCGCGCAGGCGCCGGTGATCGCCGACTCGAAATGGCTGCAGGTGATCTATTACGTGGTGGCCGGCCTCGGCTGGGTGCTGCCGGCCATGCCGGTCGTCACCTGGATGTCGCGCCCCGATCCTCAATAGCGCCGGCTGAGCTGCGCCGCGGCGCCCGGCATCACACCCGACAGAAGAACGCGCAGGCCCCGCAACGAACTTCGTCGGCCGTCCCAAGCAATGCGTGGCAGCATCTGCGGCGACGGCGATTCACCGAGGCCGATCACTCCCGGAATCGCACTGACGGCGCTGGCATAGCCCGCCTGCTCGACGATCCGCACGTCCCGTGACGTGAAGCTGCCGCGCTCACCATACGGATAAGCGAAGTGCGCCGCGTCGCGGCCGAGCGCGGCGCGCAGCACGGCGCCGCCCATCGCGATCTCGCGCTGCGAGACGGCATCCCCGACATTGGCGAGCCGCGGATAGTTGACGGTGGCGCTGCCGATCGTGACTTGGGGATCCAAGGCCAGCCGCGCCAGCTCTTCCCAGCTCATCACCGCTTCGCGCGTCAGCCGCAGCACGTCGACGCCGTATCGTGCGCACAAGTCGTGAACCGCGGCGGTCAGCTCTTGCGGCGGCAACGCGCGCAGCCAGCTTCCGAGAAAGCGGAACACTCGATACTTGTCGTCGATAGTCGCGGTGTCGAAATGGCGCTCGGCGTGATCGATCACCAAACCTATGCGATCGTGCTCGGCGATCACCTGCTCCAGCGCCATCCACCAGGCTTCGCCCAGCCCGTCGGGAAACGCAGTCGGCAAGTACACGGCGAACGGCGCCTTGTGCCTTGCCAGCACAGGATGTCCGAACGTGATCAGATCGCGCGAGCCTCCGTCGAAGGTGAGGCAGACAAAAGGTCCCGGACGCGGCTGTGCAAGACGCGCGAGAACCTCGTCGGGCGAGACGACGTCGCAGTTCCAGCGACGCAGCGCCCGCAGCAGCCGATCGAGAAATTGCGGCGTGATCTCACGGCTGCGCAGCGGCTGGAACTTCGCCTTGCGGGTCGGCCGTACACGTTCGAACCGCAGGATGACGCCACAGCTCCGGCCGCGCGCCTGCGCCATGCGTGCGAGCCCGCTGAAATAGGCGAGTTCGAGCGCCGCCGCTCCCAAGCCACCTGCTGACACGCTCCGTCCCCCGGTCTCACGGCGCCCTCCCGCCCCGTTTCATCGCGGCCCATTACGGTTTGTTGATGTTTATTTGTAAAGGTCCGCGAAGCCCGAAAGCTACGAAGAATTAACTAAAGGGATTTCGCCGATGGCGACGACGGCCGTGCTGAGCAAAGGCCGATCCACGGACGCGGTCGCATCCTCGGTGCAGCCCGGCCGCATCGCGCGCGTCGAGATCCTGCGCGATATGGCGGCCGCCGAACCGATCTGGCGTGCCCTGGAACAGCCGGAGCATCTGTCGACTCCGTATCAGCGCTTCGATTTTCTGAACGCGTGGCAACGTCATGTCGGCGCGGCCGAGGGCGTCGCTCCCTGCATCGTCATCGCGACCGATGCGGAGCGCCGGCCATTGCTGCTGCTGCCGCTTGGTCTCGAGCGTCGGGCCGGCATCCGCATCGCGAGCTTTCTCGGCGGCAAACATCCGACCTTCAACATGCCGCTGTGGCACCGCGATTTCGCCAGAACAGCGGATGCGCGCGACATCGCGGCGCTGATCGCGGGCCTTCGCGGGCAATCAGGCGCAGATGCGCTGGCTCTTTGCCAGCAGCCGCTGCACTGGCGCAATCTCCCCAATCCGTTCGCGCTGTTGCCGCATCAGCCCTCGGTCAACGACTGTCCAGTGCTGCGGCTCGAGCCCGGTGCACCGCCAAGCGACCGGATCAGCAACTCGTTTCGTCGTCGTCTCAAGAGCAAAGAAAAGAAGCTACAGGCACTCCTGGGCTATCGCTACGCGCAGGCAACGACGGACGAAGAGATCGAGCGGCTGCTCGCAGCGTTCTTCCGCATCAAGCCGGTGCGGATGGCCGCGCAGAAGCTGCCCAACGTGTTCGCCGATCCGGGCGTCGAGGATTTCATCCGTCAGGCCTGCCTGAGCAGGCTCGCCGGTGGCAGCCGCGCTATCGATATCCATGCACTGCAGAGCGACGACGAGATGATCGCGCTGTTCGCAGGCGTCGCGGACGGCGAGCGCTACTCGATGATGTTCAACACCTACACGCTATCGGACGCCGCGCGCTTCAGCCCGGGCCTGATCCTGATGCGCTCGATCATCGATCACTACGCCGAACTCGGCTATCGCCGAATCGATCTCGGCATCGGCTCAGACGACTACAAGAAAATGTTCTGCAAAGACTGGGAGCCGATCTTCGACAGCTACGTCGCGCTGTCGCCCCGCGGCCAGATTGCGGCGCCGGCGCTCGCAGCCATCGCGCGCACCAAGCGCATGATCAAGCAAAGTCCCGCCCTCAAGCGGATGGCGCAGAAACTGCGCAGCGCACTGCAAAGTAAGGGCGGCGCCTCCTCGACCGAGGAAGCCTCGAACTAATCCCCCTACGCTCACATTCTGCCGACGCACTTTCGCCGTCCCTTCAGGTCTCTTTCACATCCGCTCTCCGAACGCACATGCCCGGCGCGAAGCCGGGCATGACAAGCTGGAGTTGCTCAGCAGACCGACGCGGTCACGCAGCCGCGGTGTGCGCGCCGGGAGAAACCGCATCGCTCGGGCGCGCAGCGGCGGCGACCATGGTGACGTCGGAGAAGCCGACGGCTTTGAGCTGTTCGGCCATCCGGGCACGGGCGTCGGCCGGCATCGTCGGCGCGGGCACGACAACGGCCTGCGCCTGCGCTGTGAGCAGCTCCGCGGGAAGATCTGCCGCCGTGCCGGCATCGAGCAGCACGTGATCGTAAACCCGCAGCAGGGCGTTCAGCGCCAGGATCAGGCGGGGCGACTGCAGCAAGGCGCGATCGAAACCGGGGCGCCCGGCGCTGACCAGGTGCAACGCTGTGCCGCGGTCGCGGGTGATCACCTGGCCGAACGAGGCATCGCCCTGCAGCAGTTCGGCGAGGCCCGGCGCCGCCGGATCGGCCGATACCGACTTCAACATCGCCGAGGATTCCGACAGATCGATCAGCACCACCTTGGCGTCCCGCGCCAGCCGTCGTGCCAACGTCAGCGCGGTCGCCGTGACGTTGTCGGTGACGCCTGTGCCGAGCACGGTGACCTTGCGGGCGACCTCGCCGGCGCCGCGCAGCCGCTGCGCCAGCGTCTCGAGGTCATCAGTCGATACCGGCGGCTCTGCAGGGCTCTCATGTAGCGCCGCAGCGGCGGCCGGCGGCGAAGCGATCGGAGCGGCCTGACGGGGCGTTATGGTCGGACCGGACACAATCGGCGCTGGCTCGACGTACGGCGCGGATTCCGCGACCGCGCGCGGCTGCGTCATCCGCAGCAGTTCACCGGTGGCGATGCTGCCGGCGCTCAGCACCAGCATCGCCAGCGTGGCGATCAGCACGATCGGCAGCTTCTTCGGATAGGCCGGCGTGTTCGAGACGATCGCGCGCGAAATGATGCGGCCGTCCGCCGGAGCCTGATCGATGGTTTCGCGGGTGGTCGCCTCGCGATACTTGGCGAGATAGGTTTCCAGCAGGTCGCGCTGCGCCTTGGCTTCCCGTTCCAGCGCGCGAAGCTGTACGTCCTGGCCGTTGGTCGACGACGCCTGCTTCTTCAACTGCTCCAGGCTGGCGCTGAGATTCTCGACACGGCCGCTGGCGATCCGGGCGTCGTTCTCGAAAGAGCGCGACAGCTTCATCGCTTCGTCGCGCAACTGGCGATCGAGATCGGCGAGTTGCGCCTTGAGCTCCTTGATGCGCGGATGATTGTCGAGCAGCGTCGACGACTGCTCGGCAAGCTGCGCGCGCAGCATCACCCGCTGCTCGGACAGCCGGCGGATCAGATCCGAGTTCAGCACCTCGGAAGCCTCGATCGGACGTCCGCCCTGCAGCATCTCCTTGATCAGTTTCGCCTTCGATTCGGCGTCGGATTTCAGAGCGCGCGCATTGCCGAGCTGGGTGTTCAGCTCGCCGAGCTGCTGGTTCGACAGCGTGGTGTTGTTGGTGCCGACGAACAGGCTCGATTTGGATCGGAAGTCCTCTGCCTTGGCTTCGGCGTCGGCGACCTTCTTGCGTAGCGATTCGATTTCACCGGACAGCCACTGCCCCGCCGCGCGCGCCTGCGCCTGACGCGCATTCTGCTGCAGCACGAGGTAGCCGTCGGCGATCGAATTGGCGACCCGCGCCGCCAGTTCGGGATCGCGCGACTGGAATTCGACGACCATCACGCGTGACTTGTCGACTGCATAGGCCGTCAGCCGCTCGTAATAGGCGTCGAGCACTCGCTCTTCCGGCGTCATCGAGAACGGATCGCGGCCGATGCCGATCAGCGCAAGCAGCGACTTCAGCGGATTGATCCCCTGCAGAACTGGATCGAATTCCGGACGCTCGGCAAGCTTGTTCTTCTTGATCACGTCGAGCGCAAGCTCGCGCGACAACAGCAGCTGCACCTGGCTGGTGACAGCTTCGGGGTCGAGCGCGGTGCGCTGTTCGTCGCGCTCGCCGTTGGGCCGCAGGAAGATGTTTTCGCGGCCGTCGATCAGGATGCGCGCTTCGGATTTGTAGCGCGGCGTGATCAGGTTCACGACCGCGAGCGACAGCACCAGCGCCAGCAGCGTCGGCGCGATGATCAGGTGCTTCCTGCGCACCAGCGCGCGGCCGATCAACCGCAGGTCGATGTCGCCATTGGTCGGCGGCGCAATAGGCGCCGGCGGCTCCTTGGCACGTTTGATGATCGGCTCGTCCGTCGCCGCGCGGCTGAACAACGGCTCGCGAACGGCCGCCTTGATGCGGTCCGCCCTCGATCGCGGCGCGGCTGCGGGTGCACTAAGCGAGGCATCTTCACGACGGGCCGCCTTGTCGCTCGTCCGACGCCAGAACGCGAACCGCATTGCACACTCCTACTTGACGCGACTGACTCGATGCCCGGTCTCGTGATGCGGCGATTACATTCGATTAAGGTTGCTGGGGCGTTAAAATCCGACTTCGACCGACGGAAAACGTGTAGTTCCGCGCCCCGCAATCATGAATTGTTAACTACGAAAGCCCTTAATCTGAATCGAGTTTTCCTCGTCGGACCGCGCCTCCCATGCGTCATCGCCCCTCCGCTCCTGGCTGCCTGAACGGCGCCTGCCGCACATGCCGTGCGACAGCGTCGTCGCTGCAGGCCGGCGGCCTGCGTGGTTGAGATGCCCCCCTCGCCCGATCAGCCGCTTCGGATCGTTCACGCAGTGCGCGCGCCTGTCGGCGGCATCATCCGGCACATCCTCGACCTGGCCAACGGCCAGGCCGATCGCGGCCATCATGTCGCACTGATCACCGACAGTCTCACCGGCGGCGAACGTGCCGAGGCGGCGCTGGCCGAGATCGCGCCGCGGCTGAAGCTCGGCGTCTATCGGATGCCGATCCGGCGCGAGCCGTCGCCGACCGACCTGTGGATGTGGGGCCGCTTCGCGCGGCTGATCGCCGATCTGAACCCCGACGTGCTGCATGGCCACGGCGCCAAGGCCGGCGTCTTCATGCGGATCGTGCCCAAGCCGGCGCATGCGATCAGGGTCTACACGCCACATGGCGGCTCGCTGCACTACTCAACCTCGACTCTGAAGGGCCAGATCTACAGCCGCATGGAACGGCTGCTCATGAACCGCACCGAACTCTTCCTGTTCGAAAGCGAATTCGCGCGGGCCACCTACGAACGGATGATCGGTAAACCCGAAGGCCTTGTCCGCTGCGTGTTCAACGGCGTCACGGCCGGAGAATTCGACCCGATCCGACCGGCCGATAACGCGACCGACGTCGCCTATGTGGGCGAATTCCGCAAGATCAAGGGTGCCGATCTGCTGATCGACGCCATCGCCCGTCTGCGCGCGGAAGGCCGTCCGCTGACCCTGACGCTCGGGGGCGACGGCGAGGAAACCCAGGCCTTGCGGACGCAGGTCAAGCAACTCGGTCTGATCGAGACGGTGCGTTTCAGCGGCCACGTCCAGGCGCGCAGCGGCTTCGCCCGCGGCCGGCTGCTGGTCGTGCCGTCACGCGGCGACTCGATGCCCTATGTGGTGATCGAAGCCGCTGCCGCCGGCGTGCCGATGGTCGCCGCCAATGTCGGCGGCATCCCGGAAATCTTTGGACCGGAGCACACCGCCTCGTTGTTCGCCCCGAACAAGCCGGGCGCCATGGCGGAAGCGATCCGAACCGCTCTCGACGACCTTCCGGCCGCGCGCGAGCGGGCGCGCCTGCTCCGCGAGCGGATCTTCCTGCACTTCTCCCAGAAGGCGATGGTGGAAGGCGTGCTGGACGGCTACCGGGCCGCGTTCGCGCTTCCGTGAGTCGGCAGTTGCGCTAACGTTTTCTTGCCATTTTGCGTTTAACTGCATGGCGGGGCTGTTTGCACGCGGCGTTGCCGCGCGCGTTGTGACAATGGAATCGTGACGTGGAACCGATCAGCGCGCGCGCCATGATCGAAGCTGCTGCAACTGCGGCCAGCCCCGACCCGAACCGCCCGATGGTGGAGCGGCGCAAGCGACTGTCGACCGCGGCGCTGGCCGTCACCAACCAGAAGGTGCCTCCCGCCTATTCGCCGATCGTGATCGCCGGCATCGTCCGGTTGGTCGACTTCCTACTGATCGCGAGCGCAGGCATCGCGCTGTATCTCGGCTACGTCGCACGGCGCGACGGTGTGCATTGGGAATACATCGCCGCCATCCTCGGCATGACCGCCACCGCCGTGATCGCGTTCCAGGCCGCCGACCTGTACGAAGTTCAAGTATTCCGCCGGACGCTCAGGCAGATGACGCGGATGATATCGGCCTGGGCGCTGGTCTTCCTGCTGTTCATCGGCGCGTCGTTCTTCGCCAAACTCGGCGGCGAGGTCTCGCGCGTGTGGCTGTCGTCGTTCTTCCTGCTCGGCCTCGGGCTGCTGATGGTCGAGCGGCTGATTCTGCGCAATCTGGTCCGGCACTGGGCGCGCCAGGGCCGGCTGGATCGGCGCACCATCATCGTCGGCGCCGATGAAAACGGCGAGAAGCTGATCAAGGCGCTGAACGCGCAGCAGGACGATGACTCCGACATCCGCGTGCTCGGCGTCTTCGACGATCGCAACGACTCGCGTTCGCTTGAGACTTGCGCCGGCAGCCCCAAGCTCGGCAAGATCGACGACATTCTCGAGTTTGCCCGGCGCACACGTGTCGATCTGGTGCTGTTCGCGCTGCCGATCTCGGCGGAGACGCGCATCCTGCAGATGCTCAACAAGCTGTGGGTGCTCCCGGTCGACATCCGGCTGTCGGCACATACCAACAAGCTCCGTTTTCGCCCCCGCGCCTATTCCTATGTCGGCAATGTCCCGACGCTCGACGTGTTCGAGGCGCCGATCACCGACTGGGATCAGGTGACCAAGGAGCTCTTCGACCGCATCGTCGGCGGACTGATCCTGCTCGCCGCGGCGCCCGTGATGGCGCTGGTGGCGCTGGCGGTGAAGCTCGACAGCCCCGGCCCGGTGCTGTTTCGTCAGAAACGATTCGGCTTCAACAACGAGCGGATCGACGTTTTCAAGTTCCGGTCGATGTATCACCATCAGGCCGACCCGACGGCCTCGAAAGTCGTCACCAAGAACGACCCGCGCGTCACCCGCGTCGGCAAGTTCATCCGCCGCACCAGCCTCGACGAACTGCCGCAGCTGTTCAATGTGGTGTTCAAGGGAAATCTGTCGCTGGTCGGCCCGCGGCCGCACGCGGTGCAGATGAAGCTGCAGAGCCGGCTGTTCGACGAAGCCGTCGACGGCTACTTTGCCCGCCATCGCGTCAAGCCGGGCATCACCGGCTGGGCCCAGATCAACGGCTGGCGCGGCGAGATCGACAACGAAGAAAAGATCCAGAAGCGCGTCGAATTCGACCTGTACTACATCGAGAACTGGTCGGTGCTGTTCGACCTCTTCATTCTGCTGAAGACGCCCTGGGCCCTGCTGAAGGGCGAGAACGCGTACTAGCGCTCCCGGCAAGTACTCTCTCGTTCGTCATTCCGGGGCGCGCGTCGCGCGAACCCGGACTCCATACGCCGCAGCGCGAGTTCTTGCGGGAGGTTGTTACCCTTGTGCGCGATCGCGGGGGTTATGGATTCCGGGCTCGCGATCTGCGCACGCGCCCCGGAATGCCGAAAGAGAGGCTATTACTTTCCGTACGACACGCCCAAGCCTGGCCGCACGTCCGCTTGGATGCCGTAGGGCGGGATCGGGTAGCGAAGGCCGTTCTTGGCGAGCTGCTTCATGCCGTCGATCGCCTTGGCGAGGTGCGCGGGCTTCAGCGCCATCAGCATCTCCTCGTCCGGCACGCCGCCATAGCGGCGCTCGGCGAAGCACGGCAGCGACAGGCTCGGCTCGCCGGTGGCGAGCGCCCTGCCCCAGCTGTCGGCGCAAGCGGTCTCGCCGACGACGCCCCAGTCGAACTTCTTGTAACCGACATATTGCAGGCCGTTGATCAGAATGATCATCTGGCCCGGCGTCGCATAGACGAGGCAGATGTCCGGCGGATCGAGCCGACCGCCCGCCAGCGGCGACACGGCCATTGCCTGATACTTGCCGAACGGCACGACGTCGAGCGCGTGCTGGCGCTTGCTGGCGTCCTCCTGCGTGCCGTGCCAGACGCCGACATAGGACTGGCCGGACAGCCACTGCTCGTCCTGCGGCGCCAGCCCGATCACCGCGCGGCACTGCGCGCCGACCAGATCGGCCGCGGTGATACCCACGGTCCAGCCGAGCCGCGACGCCATGCTGACGATCTGGTCCGTGGTGTGGATCGCATTGGGCCGGCGGATCTTCGGGATCGCCTCCATCTCGGCGGCGCTCGCGAACATCTTCATCCCGATCACCGTGGTCTTCAGCCGCAGCAGCGCGTTCAGATCCGCGACCATCGTGGCGAAGTCGAACGAGCGCGGCGGCTCCGGTGTCAGTCCATCAGACATTGATCTGCATCCCCACTTCGACCGCCCGTCCGGTCGGAATCCTGAAATACAGGCTGGCATCGTCAGCCCATTTGGCCATGTTGGCAAACAGCAGGCTCTGCCAGCGCGGCATCTCCGACGGCGTCGCCGGCCGGATCACCCGGCGCGACAGGAAGAACGACGTATTCATGATGTCGAAGTTGAAGTCGCGGCCCTGGCAGCCTGCGATGCCCTTCGGCACGTTCGGACTCTCCATGTAACCGAACCGCAACGTCATCCGAGAGAACCGGTCGTTGACGATCTCGGCGCTGGAGCGCTCCTGCTCGGGCACGCGCGGCACGTCCTCGGTGATCACGCTCAGGATCACGTTCTTCTCGTGCAGCACCTTGTTGTGCTTGAGGTTGTGCATCAATGACGTCGGCGTGGAATTCGGCGTTCCGGTGAGGAACACCGCAACGCCGCGCACCCGGCTGATCGAGGACGATCCCGAGATGGATGCGATGAAGTCGTTGAGATCGACCTCGTCGCGGACCGTCTTGCGCGCCACGATCTTGCTGCCGCGCCGCCAGGTAATCATCACCGCCATCAGCCCGCCGCCGATCAGCAGCGGAATCCAGCCGCCCTCGAAGATCTTCAGCATGTTGGCCATCAGGAAGATCAGGTCGACGGCGATGAACGGTGTGATCACCAGCGCAGCCGCGGCCGCCGACCATTCCCAGCACTTCCGCATGACGAAGTACGCCATGATGCTGGTGATCACCATCGTGCCGGTCACCGCGATGCCATAGGCCGAGGCCAGCGCGCTCGAGGACTTGAAGGCGAACACGAGATACAGCACGGCGATCAGCAGCAGCCAGTTGACGCGCGGCAGATAGATCTGCCCCTTCTCGGTTTCCGAGGTGCGGCGGATCTCCATGCGCGGCAGCAGGCCGAGCTGGATCGCCTGCTGGGTCAGTGAGTAGGCGCCGGAAATCACTGCCTGGCTGGCGATGATCGTCGCCGCAGTCGCCAGTCCGACCATCGGCAGCAGCGCCCATTCGGGAAACAGGAAGAAGAACGGATTTTCCAATCGCTCGGGGTGATGCAACAGCAGCGCGCCTTGGCCGAGATAGCACAGGGCCAACGCCGGAAACACGACGACGAACCACGCCACCCGAATCGGCTTGCGTCCGAAATGGCCCATATCGGCATAAAGCGCCTCGGCACCGGTCACGGTGAGGAACACGGCGCCCAGCGCAATCAGGCCGGCGTGACCGTGATGCAGCAGGAAGTCGATTCCGTAGAGCGGATTGATCGCACCCAGTACGCTGAGATCGCCGGCCAGATTGACGACGCCGCCGACCGCCATCACGCCGAACCACAGCAGCATGATCGGGCCAAACCACGCCGCCACCGCGGCTGTGCCACGGAACTGCACGACGAACAGCCCGATCAGGATCGTCATCGCCAGCGGCAGGATGTAGGGATCGAAGGCGGGCGTCACCAGCTTGAGGCCTTCGACCGCCGACAGCACGGAGATCGCCGGTGTGATGATGGCGTCGCCGTAGAACAGCGCCGCGCCGGCCATGCCGAGCAGCGAGATCGCCGCAAAACGCCGGTGCATCACGTGCTGAAGCAGCGCCATCAGCGTCAGCGTGCCGCCCTCGCCGTGATTATCCGCCCGCATGATTAGGAGCACGTATTTCAGCGTCACAATCACGATCAGCGTCCACAGCACCAGCGACATCACGCCGAGCACCATCGCGGGTGTCAACGCGCCGCCGGCCGACGCCGCGGTCAAGCTTTCCTTCAGCGCATAAAGCGGGCTGGTGCCGATATCGCCATAGACGATGCCGATCGAGCCCAGCGACAGAGTCAGAAAGGAACTCGGTCGGTGAGCCGGAGCCGCGGCTTGCGGCGTGATAATGGCTTCGCTCATGGAGGGCCCCCTCGAAACATTCGGCGTCGTTGTCTGCGCCAGCTATATTTCAAGACGATGCACGTGAGTATCACCTCGCGCTACTACGCGGCGGAAATGCATTGGAACGTCGTGGAAGATGAACCGATCTTTATGCTCCCCTTATGGTTCGCGCGATGCGCAAGCCGTGGCGAAGCCACAACCGGATCACCCGAGCTTCCAGCCCACCTCCGTTGCGAAGCTTTGATAGAAGTCGAGTTCGTAGGCCCGCTCCGGAGACGAGCGAACCCGCTGATCGAGCAGATGGGCGTCGTCGCCGACCAGGATTCGCCAGCGCTCGGCGCGGACGCCGTCGAGGATGACCCGGGCAGCCGCGGCGGCGCTCGTCGGGGCATCTTCGCGGAAGCTGCGCGCACGCTCCCGCGCAATTGCCCGGATATCATGGTCCGACAGGCCGGCTTCAGCGATGCCACCGGCGCGCATCCGCACGCGGGCGGCCGCGATCTCATCGGCGGTGAGTTCCTCGCCGACGTCTCCGACCTGGATCTTGCGCGAATTCGCGACGATCGAGGTGCCGATATGGCCCGGCATCACCACCGAGCACTTCACGTGCGGAGCGTTCAGCCGCAGGTCGGCGATCAGCGCTTCGGAGAATCCCTTCACAGCGAACTTCGCGGCGCTGTAGGCGGTGTGCGGCGTGGTCGGACCGATCGACGCCCAGAAGCCGTTCACGCTCGAGGTGTTGACGATGTGGCCCTCGTCGGCCGCCATCAGCATCGGCAGGAATATCCGCGTTCCAAGATAGACGCCGCCCCAACAGATGTTGAAAGTACGCTCCCATTGCTCACGGCTGTTGGTGATCATGCTGCCACCACCGCCGATGCCGGCATTGTTGAACAACAGATGGATGTGCTCGGTGCGATGCTGCGCCGCGACCTCGTCGCGGAAGCTTGCCATCTGATCTTCGATCGACACATCGGCCAGATGGGTGGTGACGCGGAGGCCTTGGGGCAGCCCGTCGGCTTCACATAACGCCTTGGTCTCGGCCATCGCCTCGGCCGAGACGTCGCACAACGCCACATGGCAGCCCTCGGCGACGAGTTGGCGGGCGAGTTCTCGCCCCATGCCGGTGCCGCCGCCGGTGATCACGGCAATCCTGCCGGCAAAATCTCTCATCGCCGCGTCTCCCATCCCTGTCTTTTTGTCGCGCCGCGGTTCGAGCCACGGCTGCATGGAGGCAGCATAGAGGGCGCAGCGCGGACAAGTCCATCACGACACTCATGCGATCCTGCCGGGGCGCCGTTCGTCGTCAGGCGCGATCCTGACAGCACCGCTGCTTCCGCCCCCCGCGGAATCGTCCTAGTCTTCCACTTTCATCGGTGTTCGAGGAGCGTGACCATGTTGGCAGCCACCTTTCAGACCGCGGCCTTCCTGTTCCTGCTGCTGGTCGCATTGCTGATCATCGCGGTCTTCATCGCGTTCACTGCTCCGCCTGTCGGCAAGCTGCCGCGGTCCGGCCTGACCATCGTTCTGTTGTATCTCGCAGCCGAATTCGCAGCTCTGTTCGTGGCCGTATGGCTGGTCGTTCAGGTCAGCGAGCTGGAATTGCTGCCGGTGCTGATCGCGCTGGCGATCGCCGCCGTGGTCTTCGCACCGCAGCTTGTCGCCCGAATCCCGCTTCCCGCCGCGGTGACCGGCCTCCTCGGCAAGAGGTAATCGAAGAGATAGCCAACGCCACAGTCCGCCCAGGTCACTCGACCGGCAGGCGGACACTCCCCGGCCTGGCTCTGACAACCGCCCTCCTCGCGAGGGCGGTTGTTGTTTGGCACAGACCCAAAGCGCCGAAGCGCCGCGAGGATCAGCGGCGCGCCCGGCCAATCGTCCCGGCAATGATCTGCATTGCGACGCCGGCAAGCCAGGCTGCGAGAATGAGGCCGGTCCATGCAACATGCGGCTCGAGATGCAGCACCACCATGGTTACGGAAGCAAATGCTGCCAGCGTCGCGCAGAACGTGCCGACCGCACTGAGGAATTCAGCGGCGTCGATCTGGCCGCGGTCATGCTCGGCGCCATTGTCTCCGTGGAACGGCAACGGCGGAATATCGATGCCGAGATAGAAACCGACAGCACCGACGGCCATCATGGCCAGCAGGAACGCGACCGTCGTCAGTACGGCGATGCTGGAGCCGACATGCGCGCCGACGAACAGCCCGCACGCAGCACCGGCCAAGGCGAGACCGCTGCGCTCCAGAATATGGGCCGCCTTTCGCACCCGCAGCCGCATCGGTCGAGTTCTCCTGACGGCGAGGACGAAACTCTATATGACATTTCGATGAATCGGAAAAGCCGCCGCTCGGCCGATTGGTGAACACACAGGGCCCGGCACAGCACGCTGTGTCGGGCCCCATCTCCCATCCGCTCGTCGAAACAGTGCAGTGCTCGCCGACGGCGCGTCGCGGCAGCGCGACGCCCTCGCGCGGGGCCGGTCAGAAGTTGAACGTCGTCGACACCAGATAAGTGCGCGGCGCGCCCAGACCGATCGCACTGCCGCTGTAGGCGGACGCGTAATAGCTGACGTTCTCGACATTCTCGACCGCGGCGCGGACCACGATCGGCTTGCCGTTCCATGGCGACAGGAAGGTGTAGCGCGCACCGAGGTCGAAGCGCGTCCAGGCCGGCAACACCTGCGTGTTGGCGGCGTTGGCATAGGTCCAGCCGGTGTGAACGACACGGCCCGTCAGCGTGAAGCCATCGATGCCAGGCACATCGACCTCGGCACCGAGATTGACGTTGACCCGCGCCACGCCGGGTGCGCGATTGCCGTCGTTGAGGCCGTTGGCCGTCTTTTCCAGCACGCCGTCCAGGAAGGTCGCGCCGCCGAGCAGCCTGAGGCCCGGAGCCAGTTCGCCGAACACGTTGAGCTCGGCGCCCCGGTTGCGCTGCTCACCATCGGCGGACAGCGTCAGCACGCCGTTCGCACTGGACGCGACCGCGCTCGGCTGCTTGATCTCGAACACGCTGCCGGTGACGCTGATCTTGCCGAAATCGACCTTCACGCCGGTTTCGACCTGCTTGGTCTGGAACGGCGGAAACACCTGGCCAATATTGGCATAGCCGACACCGACGGTCGTGCCCGGTTGCAGTCCCTCGATGTAGTTGGCGTAGAGCGTGACGTTCGACAGCGGCCGGATCAGCAGCGCGTAGGCCGGGCTCCAGGCCGCGCCGTCCTGCCCGGTGGTGATGCCGGTCTGCAGATCAGTCGAACTGTTGCTGACATGCTGGCGGCGGATGCCGACAACGGCCTGCACGCCGCCGTTGAGGATCGACATCGTATCCGCAGCGCCGACGCTCCACTGCCTCAGGCTGACCGTGCTGCTGCTCGGAATCGTGAAAAGCGGTTCCGGGATCGCCTTGTAATTGTAAATGTTCGAGCCGACGAGACTGTTTGCCGACAGATAGGAGTTCTCGTTGGGACGATCGAACACTCCGTAGTTGACGACGAATTTGTGGTTGACCGGCCCGGTGTCGGTCTCGCCGCGTACCCCGACCTCGCCGGTCTTGGCCGTGAAAGTCTGCTCACCGGTGAACGGACGTGAGCCATAATCGCCGGCCTGATTGATGATCGTCGGGGACAGGAACTTGAAATCGATTTTGGCCTGATGATAGCCCGCCGCGCCATACACGGTCAGGCCGGGCGTGACGTCGACTTCGGCCCGCACCGTGGCGAAGGTGTCCTTCGGCTTCCAGTAGGCCCAGTCCGGAATCGCGTTGGAGTTCGCCGCGGGCGCGGGTGGCAACGGCACGACGGTCGGCTGGAAGCTGAAGAAACGGATCGGCGGATTCAGGTTGTTGGCCTGATAGCCAACGTCGGCCGAGACGCGGACGTTCTCGCCGCGATAGTCGAGACCGAGCACGGCGTTACCGAATTCACTGGTCTGACGGTCGAACGGCGTCTTGCCGTCGCTGTAGCTGCCGTTGAAGCGGACGCCCCACTCCTTGTGCTCGCCATAGCGCCGCGCCACGTCAGTCTGCAGGCCGAACTGCGAACGCGACGCGTAGGTCGCGGTGAGCTGGGTGATGTCGTAGTCCGGCGCCTTCTTGGTGACGAGGTTGATGCTGCCGCCGACCGCGCCGAGCGGTGAGATGCCGTTGAGCAGCGCGGTCGGGCCTTTCAGGATCTCAACGCGCTCGATGAAGTTGGCGCCGACGCTCCAGAACGGCGCCATGCCGTACATGCCGTTCAGCGCAAGATCGCCGACGTCGTAGTAGAATCCTCGGATGAAATATCCGTCCTGTCCGCCGCCGGCGGACGTCACCGCACGAACCGACGGATCGTTGGCGATGACATCGCGGATTGTGCGCGCCTGCTGATCCTGCATCAGCTTGGATGTGTAGCTGGTCTGGCTGAACGGAGTATCCAGGATGCCCCGATTGCCGAGGAAACCGACCTGCCCGCCGCTTGCGACCTGGCCGCCGGCATAGCTCGCCGGCAGAGCCCCCAGCGTCCCCGTCGACGGTGTCAGATACGGCACCGGCGCGACAGCGGCCGGCGGGCTGCTCTCACGTCGCGCGACAACGCGGCGCGTCGTGCCCGCGCGGTTGCTGGCCGCGGGCCGCGTCGCGCGCGGCCGTTCAGCGCGTGGCGCCTCGACGGTCACCGCAGGCAGTCCGGTTTGCGCAACCGACGCCGTGGATAGAAGATGCAGTGAGATCGCTGCGAGCAGACCGCTGGCGGACCGGTGAAGTGTTCTTGTCATTGTAAGCCCCCGCTACAAACGCGCTTCGCCTACAGCATTGCAGACCGCGATTCATCGTGAGGAAGGCTAGAACGTCTCAAACTACGGAGACCGCCGACACGTGCCGGGGGAACGACGGCCGCGCTGCTATGCGTTGCGAGCCGCAAAGTTTCGTCGACACGGCTGACGGTTAGTCCATTCTGACGCAGGCCGATCGATGGCCTGTGACAGCATCGCATTGAATGTATTGGAATGCCTCTAAGACGCGTCGCGATCGGGGCACGCGAGGCGCCCAACCTCGACACCGCGATGTGGTTGGCCAAACCATCTGGGCGCTGGCCTCAATCTGCAGGCGCGCCGATGGCGTGCAAAGATCGCTCGACACGATGTCGGCATCGAGAAGAGACTTTGAGACCTTCGCTGGCCTGCGGCGTGATGCTCCGAAGGGCGGTCTTGCTCGATAAGTCTGCCGGGAGTTCAGCAGATCTGCCGATTATGTCTCGCCGAACTCACCCGACTTCGGACCACAAGCGCAGCGGTTTAGTAATACCCGCAACGCCACCAAGCCCCTCGCTACCCGCAACCGAGACGCCACCGTCATCGACTCATACTATACAACGCCTTGATTTTACTCACCGTTGTCGGGTTTTTCCGGATTGACCGAACGGTTGTTTCCCGACACCTTCATACCGCTGTTCCATGGACCGGGCATAATTTCCGCACCCGGCGCTACCAGGCTGCCGAGGCTCTGCCTCCAATCAAGAGAGACCGAGAGAAAACGCACACGGGGCGCAGGCGTCCATCGTGACGCTTCTGATTTGCATCACAAAGGAACTACCCATGGCCAATGCCACCGCGGAGCTCGAAGCGTTGCTGATGCAGCGCTCGATGTCCGATCCCGAGCTGATCGCTGCGACCGAAGCGGCGAGCGACTATCGCATTCTGCCCGACGCCAACGTCATCAAGATCGGCGGCCAAAGCATGATCGACCGAGGCCGTGCCGCGGTCTATCCGCTGGTCGACGAGATCGTCGCAGCGCGCAAGACCCACAAGCTGCTGATCGGCACCGGCGCCGGCACCCGCGCGCGTCACCTCTATTCGATCGCCGCCGGGCTGAACCTGCCGTCCGGCGTGCTGTCGCAGCTCGGCGCTTCGGTCGCCAGCCAGAATGCCGAGATGCTCGGCCAGTTGCTCGCCAAGCATGGCATCTCCTCGGTCGGCGATGCAGGCCTGTCGGCCGTCCCGCTCTATCTGAAGGAAGTCAATGCGGTGGTGTTTTCTGGCATGCCGCCCTATGGCCTGTGGATGCGCCCTGCCGCCGACGGCGTGATTCCGCCCTACCGGACCGACGCCGGCTGCTACCTCGTGGCGGAGCAATTCGGCTGCAAGGCGATGATCTACGTGAAGGACGAGAACGGCCTATATACTGAAAATCCGAAGACCTCGAAGAACGCGACGTTCATTCCGAAGATCTCGGTCGACGAGATGAAGGCCAAGGGCCTGCAGGACTCGATCCTGGAATTCCCGGTGCTCGACCTGCTGAAGGCTGCGCGGCACGTGCGCGAAGTGCAGGTCGTCAACGGCCTGGTGCCCGGGAATTTGACGCGTGCGCTCTCGGGCGAGCACGTCGGCACGATCATCACCGCGAACTGAGGACCGACCATGGCTGATACCAACCACATCAAGCACGTCGCCTCGCCGCTCGCGCGCCAGACGTTGCTCGACAACAACCTCACCCGCCCGGTCGCAGGCAAGCGTCCGATCCGCATCCTGCCGTGGCTGCAGGTCGTCAAGATCGGCGGCCGCTCGATCATGGACCGCGGTGCCGACGCGATCCTGCCGATCGTCGACGAACTGCGTGCGCTACTGCCCGAGCATCGCCTGCTGATCCTGACCGGTGCCGGCATCCGCGCGCGGCATCTTTACAGCGTCGCGCTCGACCTCGGCCTGCCGGTCGGCACACTCGCGCCGCTCGCCGCCAGCGAGGCAGGCCAGAACGGTCACATCCTGGCGACGCTGCTCGCGCCGGAAGGTGTCTCCTATGTGGAGAAGCCGACGGTGGCGAACCAACTCGCCATTCACCTTTCGGCGGCACGCGCCGTAGTGGCGAGCGCCTTCCCGCCCTATCACAATCACGAGTTTCCGGGCACGCGCCTGCCGCTGCATCGCGCCGATGTCGGCGCCTTCCTGCTCGCCGATGCACTCGGCGCTGCGGGCCTGACCTTCGTCGAGGATGTCGACGGCGTCTACGACATCGACCCGAACGCACCGGCCGGCGACTCGGCGTTAATGATGCGCGAGACCAGCTACGCCGATCTCGCCAAACACGACGGCACGTTGCCTCTCGATCGCGCGCTGTTCGACGTGATGGCCAATGCCCGTCACATCGAGCAGATCCAGGTCGTCAACGGCCTCAAGCCTGGCAAATTGACGGCCGCGCTGCGCGGCCAGCACGTCGGCACGCTGATCAAAACCGGCGCCCCGCCGGTCTGAGCAAGCCACAATACGAGTGCGTCGGATTCCGGTCCGGCGCACTTCCATCCCTGTCTTCTTTTGCTATCCTGTCTGTGGCTCGCGCCGTAAGCGCGCGCCGACCGCAGGAACGAGGGTTCCGACCAGTTGAAACGCGGCGTGCTTTGCGTAGCCGCAGGTTGGAGTCGCATCATGTCGATCGCCCTTGTCCGGCTCGCCCTCGGGCGCGCTGCGATCTTGCTGCTAAGTCTCGGATTGTGGATGAGCGCCGCAGTGGCGGCCGAGCCCAGCGGCTGTGCTGCCTTCAAATGGCCAGTCGATCGCGAGCGAACGCTCCTCGCGGCCAACGCCGATCAGATTGCTTCGGGCGACGAACTGGCATCGCCGCCAGCGGTCGCCATCGCCTTGTCACTCCGGCCGAGTGCCGACGCAGCCCTGCCCGCGCCGCCCGAACGCTCGCCACCTCAGGACCGCTTCGCCGGCTTCGTCCGGATCAGGCACCTCGAGAACGCCGGCCTCTACACCGTCGCGCTGTCCGGCAGCGGCTGGGTCGACGTCGTGCAGAACGGCCACCCGCTCAAGCCCGCCGACTTCAGCGGAGCCACCGATTGCGATGGGCTCCGCAAGCTGGTGCGCTACCGGCTCGCCGCCGGTGAGCTCTCGCTGCAGGTCAGCGGCGTCGCGACAAACACAATCAGACTCGCGATCGTCCCGGCCGATTGAGTCGCGACGCCGGGCTACCAACGGTAGCGCAACGTTCCGATCACTGTCCGGCCCTGGCTGAGGTAGCAATAACCGGCGTTGCACACCGCGATCTGCTCGTCGGCGACATTGTTGGCATTCACCGAGGCCTGGAAGCCGCAGAACTCCCGCGCCAGCTTGCCGAGATCGTAACGCAGCGCCAGATCGACCAACGTGTAGCCGCTGTTACGAGACGTATTGGCGTTGGAGGTCCACGTCGCATCGATATAGCGCACGCCAGCGCCCATCCCCAAGCCGTCGAACGGACTGTTGAGGAAGGTGTAGTTCAGCCAGCTCGACGCAGTATGCCGCGGGGTGACGGCGGGGACTTTGTTGAGCTCGCTGGCGACGGTCGTCTTGGTGATCTCGGCATCGGCAAACGTGTAGGCGGTCACCGTTTCGAGCTCTGGCGTGAGCCGAGCGCGAGCCTCGACCTCGAAGCCCTGGACGTGAATTTCGCCCACGGAGGCATAATAGGCAACGCCATTGACATAGCCGGCGAGCTTGGCGGCGTTCTTTTCGGTGAGATCATAGGCCGACGCTGTCAGCAAGACGTCCGGCCGCGGCTGATACTTCACGCCGGCTTCGAACTGTTCACCCTCCGAGGGCGCCAGCACGCTGCCGTCGATCGCCATCGATGTCGACGGCTGGAACGAAGTCGCATAGCTGACATAGGGTGCCACCCCGTTGTCAAAGTGATACAGCAACCCGGCGCTGTAGGAGAACGCGGCATCGTTGCGCTGGCCAGTGATGGCGTTGGTGTAGGTGTTGATCCGCGTCTGATCGGCCCAATCGTGCCGGCCGGCGAGCGACAGGTGCCAGCCGCCCATCTGCATCTGGTCCTGGACATAGACCCCAACCTGCTGCTGGGTCGAGCGCGACCCCGAACTATACGCCGGCGTGGTGCCGGTAATGCCGTAGGTCGGGTTTCGGATGTCGAGTGCATAGGCCGCCAATGCGCTGCTGTAGCCGAGCTTGAAGTCCCAGATGTTATGGTCGTAGTTCACGCCGGTCAGCACCTTGTGGGTGACCGGCCCGGTGACGAAATCCGCCTGCAGCGCGTTGTCGGTCTGCCAGCTGGTCTGGTCGTCGCCAACCGCATAGGCGGCGCGGTTGTAAATCGGGGTCGTCGCATCCGCGAAGCTGCCGCTGAGATAGCGCGACTCGGTGTGGAGCGAACCAAACCGAGTATGCTGGCGGAAAGTGAAGACCTCGTCGAAGCGATGCTCGATCTTGTAGCCGACCTGCGCCTGCGTCAGCTTGAGGTAGTCGTAGGCCGGATCGCTGGAGCGTAGATACTGACCGTTGACGGTCAGTAATTTGCCGTTGCGATTAAGCGCAGCGACGCTCGCATCGGTCTCGTCCTTCTGCCCAAGCGCATAGGCGGTGATCTTGGTGTCCACGGTCGGACGCCACGTGATCGATGGCGCGAGCAAGAGCCGTTGGTCAGCGACGTCGAAATTAGTATTCCCCGTTCGGGCGACGCCGACTAGGCGGTACAGCAGCGACGTGTCCGGATTGGCCGCTCCGCCGATGTCGAACGCCGTCTGGAATCTGTCGAATGTGCCAGCCTGAATCGCAATCTCATTGACCTGGTTCTCGACGGGAAATTTCGAGCGCCGATCGACAAGGCCGCCCGGAACCGACTGGCCGTACAGCACCGCAGCCGGCCCCTTGATGATTTCGACACTGTTGAGCTGATAGGGCTCGGTGCGAAAGGTCGAGAAGCCCGCGGGATACTGCTTGAGCCCGTCGCGGAAGTCGCCCAACGTCGTGGTGGCGAAGCCGCGAATGTAGATCTGATCGAACCGCGGGTCGTAGCCGAAGCCGCCGGTCGTGACGCCCGCCGAATAGCGGACGGCCTCGGGAATGCTGGTGACGCCACGGTCGTCGAGCTCCTTGCGATCGATCACGCTGACCGAGCGTGGCGTATCAATCAGCGGCGTATCGGTCTTCGAGGCCGAGCTCGACGTCCCCGCCACGTAGCCATGATTGCCGGCGTAGAGTCTCTGATCGAGCGAGGGCGAGGGCGTGACTTGCCGCACCGGCTGGGTCGACCTGGTCGGCCGCGCAGCCCGTGCGGCTGCTCGCGCGGGTTTCGTCGACGCACCACGCGCCCGCTGTTGTTGCTGCGGCGCGTCGACGGTCACCGCCGGCAGATTCGATTGCGCGTGCGCGTCGCCCGGAAGTTCGGTCGCCAAGGCGAGCAGGCTGACTGTGCAAAGCAGGACTGCCCGCTTCGTCGCTTTTCTTGTTCGTACGTCCATGGACACGTCCCCAATGCCGCTGAACCATCAGCGTCATCGGACGTGTAGCCTCTGAAGCATCGTCACGCACGATTGCGAGCGATAGAATAGATCAAGAAACCGCTCTCTCGCAGCCACATCTGGAAACACGATCGCGACGATATGCCTCGCCGTGATGACTTAGAATTATTCCGATCCGCGTCGCGATCAGCGCGCTCACCGTCAGCGGGCTGATCGCGTACCTCCGGATTAGTCGTGCGGCATCAGCACGCGCTCCGAGCGAGGTTCGGGCTCGGGCGCGTGCGATGCGTGCGGCTGTGTCGGGGCATCGACGACAGTCGCCTCCCCGTGCTGGGTCAGCGGCCGGTTGCCGGCGAGCGCGCGAAGCAGCACGTAGAACATCGGTGTGAAGAAGATGCCGAACGCGGTGACGCCGATCATGCCGGCGAACACCGCGACGCCCATGGCGTGGCGCATCTCGGAGCCGGCACCGGTCGAGGTCACCAGCGGCACCACGCCCATAATGAACGCCATCGACGTCATCAGGATCGGCCGCAGCCGCAGCCGGCTGGCCTCGATAGCCGCCTGGATCGGATTGCGCCCGGCGAATTCGAGGTCGCGGGCGAACTCCACGATCAGGATGGCGTTCTTCGCCGATAGGCCGACCAAGACTATCAGTCCAATCTGGGTGAAGACGTTGTTGTCGCCCTTGCTGATCCAGACGCCGAACATCGCTGCCAACAGGCCCATCGGCACGATCATGATGATCGACAGCGGCAGCGTCAGGCTCTCGTACTGCGCGGCCAGCACCAGGAACACCAACAGCAGTGCCACCGGGAACACGATCAGCGACGAATTGCCGGCGATAATCTCCTGATAGGTCAGTTCGGTCCATTCATACGACACGCCCTTCGGCAGCGTCTCCTTGGCGACGCGTTCGATCGCATCCTGCGCCTGCCCGGTCGAGAAGCCGGGCGCGGCGCCGCCGCTGACGTCGGCGGTGAGGAAGCCGTTGTAGCGCATCGCGCGCTCCGGCCCGGCGCTCTCCTTGACGCGCAGCAGCGTCGCCAGCGGGATCATCTCGTTGCTGTCGGAGCGAACTTTAAGCTGGCCAATGTCGTCGGCGCGCGCCCGATACTTGGCGTCGGCCTGCACCCGCACCGAATAGGTGCGCCCGAAGCGGTTGAAGTCGTTGACGTAGAGCGAGCCGAGATAGATCTGCATGGTGTCGAAAATCGACGTCACCGGCACGTTGAGCTGGCGCGCCTTGGTGCGATCGACGTCGGCATAAAGCTGCGGCACGTTGATCTGATAGCTGGTGAACAGCCCGGCCAATTCTTTCTGCTGCGACGCCTTGCCGACAAACGCCTTGGTAGCGTCGCTCAGCGCCTCATATCCGACGCCGGCGCGGTCTTCGATCTGCAGCTTGAAGCCGCCGATGGTGCCGAGGCCGGCGACGGGCGGCGGGGGGAACATCGCGATGAAGGCATCCTGGATGCCGGCGAACTTCTTGTTCAGCTCCATCGCAATGGCGTTGCCGCTCAGCGCCGGCCCCTTGCGGTCGGCGAAGTCCTTCAAGCCGATGAAAACGATGCCGGAGTTCGACGAGTTGGTGAAGCCGTTGATCGACAGCCCGGGAAACTGGATCGAGTTCTCGACGCCGGGCTCCTGCTGGGCGATCTCGCCCATGCGGCGGATCACTTCCTCGGTGCGATCCAGCGTGGCGCCGTCGGGTAGTTGCGCAAATCCGACAAGATATTGCTTGTCCTGGCCCGGCACGAAACCGCCCGGCACGGCATGGAACAGCCAGCCGGTGACACCGACGAGCAGCAGATACACCGCCATGCCGATCGCGCGGCGCGAGATCACCCGCTTGACGCCGCCGCCATAGGCTTCCGAACTCCGCGTGAAGAACCGGTTGAAGCGGATGAAGAACCAGCCCAGCGTCTTGTCCATGAAGCGCGTCAGCGCATCTTTCGGCGCGTCGTGGCCCTTGAGCAGCAGCGCCGCAAGCGCGGGCGACAGCGTCAGCGAGTTGAAGGCCGAGATCACCGTCGAGATCGCGACGGTGAGCGCGAACTGCTTGTAGAACTGCCCGGTCAGGCCGGTGATGAAGGCGAGCGGCACGAACACCGCGACCAGCACCAGCGCAATTGCGATGATCGGCCCGGTGACTTCGCGCATTGCCTGATAGGCGGCGTCTTTCGGATTAAGGCCGCGCTCGATGTTGCGCTCGACGTTCTCGACCACCACGATGGCGTCGTCGACCACGATGCCGATCGCCAGCACCAGGCCGAACAACGTCAGCGCGTTAATCGAGAAGCCGAACACATGCATCACCGCGAAGGTGCCGATCACCGATACCGGCACCGCGATCAGCGGAATGATCGAGGCGCGCCAGGTCTGCAGGAACAGGATGACAACCAGCACCACCAGCGCGATCGCTTCGAGCAGGGTGTGGATCACCGCTTCGATTGAGGCGCGCACGAACTGCGTCGGGTCGTAGACGATGTCGTAGGACACGCCGTCAGGCATGTTCTCTTTGAGCTCCTTCATCGTCTTGCGGACGTTGTCGGAGATCTGGATCGCGTTCGAGCCCGGCGACTGGAAGATCGGCACCGCTACCGCGGACTTGTTGTTGAGCAGCGAGCGCAGCGCGTAGTCGGCGGCACCGAGCTCGATGCGGGCGACGTCGCGCAGCCGCACCACCTCGCCATTGTCGCCGTTCTTGACGATGATGTCGCCGAATTCCTCTTCGGTCTGCAGCCGTCCCTGTGCATTGACCGAGAGCTGCAGATCCAGCCCAGGCTCGCCCGGCGAGCTGCCCACCTGCCCGGCCGCGGCCTGGACGTTCTGGGCGCGGATCTCGCGGACCACGTCGCTCGGCGACAGGCCGCGCTCGGCGACCTTCTGCGGGTCGAGCCAGATCCGCATCGAATAGTCGCCCGAGCCGAACAGCTGTACCTGTCCGACCCCCTCGATCCGCGCCAGCCGGTCCTTGACGTTGAGCACCGCGTAATTGCGTAGGTACGTCATGTCGTAGCGATCGTTCGGCGACATCAGATGCACGACCATGGTGAGGTCGGGCGAGCTCTTGATGGTGGTGATGCCGAGCGCGCGCACTTCCGCCGGCAGCCGCGGTTCGGCCTGCGAGACGCGGTTCTGCACCAGCTGCTGCGCCTTGTCGGGATCGGTGCCGAGCCGGAAGGTGACGTTGAGCGTCATGCGGCCGTCGGTGGTGGCCTGGCTGCTCATATAGAGCATGTTCTCGACGCCGTTGATCTGTTCTTCGATCGGCG
>NZ_JBMDXE010000144.1:0-33180 GCF_048594845.1 Rhodopseudomonas sp.
CCCCGACCCAGCGGGTGATTTCGATCAACCAGTGGCCGAAGATCCGCGCCGAGATGCAGGCGAGGCCGGACGTGATCAATGCCGCCGCCACCGCGTCCGGCTCGGCGCTGGCGCTGCGCGGCGACACCAGCCGCGCCATCACGCTCACCGGCATCGAGCCGGAGATCTATTTCAACATCGTCAAGGTGCCGGACTACATCGTCGCCGGAAGCCCGCAGATCACGACCGAGGGCATCCTCGTCGGAATCGAGCTGGCGCGCGATCTCGGCGCTTCGCTCGGCGACAAGATCATCGTCTCGACACCACTCGCCGGCGCCCGCGTGCTCACGATCAACGGCATCTTCGATTTCGGCAACAAGGCCGCCAACCAGCGCACGACCTTCGTCACCCTGCGCAACGCACAGAGCATGCTCGGGCTGATCGGCGGCGTCACCTCGATCGACCTCACCGTCACCGACATCTACGCCGCCGAGGACATCGCGGCGGAGATCCAGGCGATGCTGCCGGTGAAGGCCGACAGTTGGATCAAGACCAACGCGCAATTCTTCACCGCCGTTCAGGCGCAGAAGAACTCCAACACGCTGATCCGGCTGTTCGTCGGCCTGTCGGTGGCATTCGGCATCGCCGCCGTGCTGATCGTGTCGGTGATCCAGCGCTCCAAGGACATCGGCATCCTGCGGGCGATGGGCACGCGGCGCGAGCAGATCCTGCGGGTTTTCCTGATCCAGGGCGGGCTGCTCGCCTTCGTCGGCTCGCTGATCGGGTCAGGGCTCGGCGCGCTGGCTCTCATCGTGTGGCATCGCACGGCGCGGCAGTTCGATGGTAGCGAACTCTTTCCGCTCATCATCGACAGCGATCTGTTCGTGTGGGCGTCGGTGCTCGCCACGGCGACCGGTGTCGCTGCAGCGATCGCCCCGGCGTTGCGCGCGGCGCGACTCGATCCGGTGGTGGCGATCCGTGGCTGAAGTCCTGCGCCTCGAAGGGATACGCAAGTCCTACAATGTCGGGACTCCGGTCGAGACCGAGGTGCTGCATGGTATCGATCTGACCATGAACTCCGGCGACTTCCTGGCGCTTATGGGCCCATCCGGCTCGGGCAAGTCGACGCTGCTCAACATCATCGGCCTGCTCGACCGGCCGACCGGCGGGCGCTTGCTGATCAACGGGCAGGACACCGGCACGCTCGGCGATTCCGCGCTGACGCATCTGCGCGGCCACGCCATCGGCTTCGTGTTCCAGTATCACTATCTGATCGCCGCCTTTACGGCGCGCGAGAACGTCATGATGCCGATGCTGGTGGACCGCGGGCGTCCCGACGCGGCGATGGAGAAGCGTGCCGATGAACTGCTCGACCGCGTCGGTCTCGCCAGATGGCGCAACAACAGTGCAACCAACATGTCGGGCGGCCAGCAGCAGCGCGTCGCTGTCGCCCGCGCGCTGGCGATGAATCCCGACCTCGTGCTGGCCGACGAGCCGACCGGGAATCTCGACACCAAATCCGCAGAGGACGTGTTCGCGTTGATGCGCGAGATCAACCGCGAGCGCGGCACCACTTTTCTGCTGGTGACGCACAACGACGATCTCGCGGCGCGATGCGACCGGATCGTGCGGGTGGTGGACGGACGAATCGCAATGCCGGACGGTTCGCCCTCGGAGTCCGGATGAAGTGGGCTGGGCAAAGCGAAGCGTGCCCCCACGTCAGGCGTTAATTCAATTGCGATCTCGGTATGGGCACGGCGCTGCGCACTTAGCCAAGCCTATGAAAGCAAAATGCGCGGGGGCTGGCCCCGCGCATCTGTCATCCGCCATGGCGATTGGCGTCAGTTCGTCAGCTTCGCCTCGATCACGCCGCCGAACATCTCCCAGCGGTCGCCCTTGAAGCGCATCAGCTGCATCTGCTCGATCGGGAAATGATCGGTCGGGGAGGTGTTCATGGTAATCCCCGGCAGCAGCGCCGACGGCGCGTAGCCCTTCAGGCTGGTCGCGACCTTCATGATGTTTTCGCGCGTCAGATTATCGCCGGCCTGCTTCAAGATGTGCTCCAGCGTCTGCGCGGCGCCGTAGCCGTACAGCAGCAGGCCGTTCGAGCGATCGGCGCCCGGCATGTACTTATCCAGGAAGGCGTCCCATTCCTTCAGGCCCGGATCGTCCTTCCAGGTCGGGTCGGTCGGGTCCTTGACGTAGCTCGCGGTGATCGCGTCCTGGGCGAATTCCATGCCGGCGGGCTTGATGACCGCGCCGACCGAGGCCGACACGTTGTTCAGAACGTGAATCGGCTTCCAGCCGAGCTCACCCATCTTGCGGATCGCCAGCGCGGCGAATTTCGGAGTCGACAGGTTGAGAAACATGTCGGCGCCCGAGGCCTTGAGCTTGGCCATCTGCGAGTCGATGGTCGGGTCGGTTATGTCGTAGCTCGCTTCCGAAATGATCATCGACGTCTTGTCGCCGAGACCGTCCTTGACGCCCTTGTAGATGTCCTTGCCATAATCATCGTTCGCCACCAGCACGGCGATCTTGGCGTTCGGGTGGGTCGCCAGGATCCACTTCGCATAGATCCGGCCTTCTGCCTGATAGGGCGGATTGAACGGCATCGTCCACGGATAGGTCTTGGGATCGTCGCCGAACCGCGTGCCGCCGCTCGACACCATCAATTGCGGCACCTTTTTCTGGTTCAGGTACTTCATCACGGCAGTGTTCGAAGGCGTGCCGAGCGTCTGGTACAGGAACAGGACCTCGTCGCCCTCGACCAGCTTGCGAGCCTGCTCCACCGCTTTGGCCGGCGAATACGCGTCGTCGTACGAGAGGAAATTGATCTTGCGGCCGTTGATACCGCCCTTGTCGTTCAGCATCTTTGCGTAGGCGATCTCGACCTGGCCGACGATCCCGTAGGCCGACGCCGGGCCGCTATACGGCACGAAATTCCCGATCTTGATTTCGGTGTCGCTGGCCCCCGGTCCGTAGGACTTCTGCGCAAGCGCAACGCCAGGTGCGAGTAACGACGCCGCCGCGAGCACGGCAGCAAGTCTGGCAAGTTTCATCTATTTCCATCCCATTTTCTTGGCGCGATCTTTCCGATCGTCACGGCGGGCGATACTAGGCGTGGACGGCACAAAGGTGCAATGCCGATGATGTGGACAGGTTGGCGCATCTGTCTCTTTGTGGCGCGGATGTCGGTCCCGCGTGGCTACTAACAGGCATGAAATTGCTTCGCGTGGAATTTGCGGGCGCCGCTTGGCGGCACGTTGAAGGTGCGCTGGTCGAATGCGGGCGATTGAGGCGCTTTGCGGACGGGCGCGAAGCGTGCGCTTGGTTCGGCCTTAGCCGAGTCGTTCATTGCCTGCTGCGTCTCCGCTCGATGTCGATATCCCAGGTGCGCCGACAACAAATCGCGGAGTGACCAACCAGATCCGGCCTCAGAGTAGTCGTGTTTTGGCGGGTTTGAGATTTGCGGCGTTCGGCAGGCGGTCGACGACATTGCGCGTAATTAGGAAGGTGGTGTCCGAGTATTGTTCGATTTGACGTGCTCTCATGATGCAAATGACGCGGAATTAGTAATTCTACTCGGCATTGAAGTAATCGTGTCCGCGGCAATATTTTCCAGCTTTGTACCAAAGGTCGCTGCGGCGAATTACGAGGGCGGCTGGTGATGTTGTTGATTTATCTGCATGCCGGAAATGGCGTGCCCTTTGCAGCACCCTCGAAGATGCGCGCCGCGTAGCGCGGGCATGGATCGGAGGGCTCTTATGGGATCACTTGGTGCGCTTTGGACTGCGACTTCGGGACTGCTGGCCCAGTCGGCCGCGATTCAGAACATATCCGGCAACGTCGCCAACATACAGACGCCGGCCTTCAAGCGGACTGATACGGCATTTGACGAACTCGTCTATCGGCATCAGCCGGCGGAGAGCGTGGCCTGGCGTTCGGTTCTCACCAATGGCGAGGCTGGCAACGTTGTGCCGGGGACGACGAGCACCGATATGGCGGTCGCCGGAGAAGGGTACTTTACGGTGACGGGGCCGACCGGGGTAGGCTCCACCGGCCAGCCGACATTCAGCAACAGCCCGACCACCTACACCCGCCGGGGAGATTTCGATCTCGACAAGAACGGATATCTCGTCAACGGCGCCGGCAATTACTTGATGGGCAAGCAGATCGACCCGGTCACGAAGGCGATGAGCGCGACGGTGCAGCCGCTGCAATTCGATATGACCACCGAACGGCCCGGCCTCGGAGTTTTGAAGAGCATCTCGGTCGGTACGGCAGGCCAGCTGCAGGGCACTTATTCCATGGGACAGACGGTAGACGTCGCTTCGCTTCCGATCGCGACGTTCCGCGGTCAGGGCTTCATGACGCAGGGAAGCGGCGGAACGTTCACACCCACGACCAAATCCGGCGCGGCCCAATACGACGGCAATGGCAAGGCCGTTGGCAATTTCCTGGAGACGTCGAACGTCGACATCACACAGGAGACCACCACGATGATGCAGGCGCAGACCGCCTATTCGGCGAGTTCGCAGGTCATGACTGCAGCAAAAGAAATGATGCAGACCCTCACCAATCTCACGATCTGATGAGGGTCGATCGTCTATAATGGACGTGCCTCGTTGGAGCAGTCCGCCCGGGTCTGGGAGGTCGGCCCAGGTACCCACAGCAAGCGCTCGTCGCCAGTCACTTGGTCTGCGGCGTCGTCCGGTCCTCGGCTTTGAAGTATTTGCGCGCGTGGGCGACGATCTGGTTGTCGGTGGGGTGGTCGGCGGATTCGACCGCGGCGATCTTCGCTTTCAGCGCCGGATTGTGCTCGGCGATGAATTTCTCGAACACGTGCTTGGTCTGGCCGGGGCCGACGATCAGCACTACGCCGGCGTCGGCGATCGCGTCCATCGCCTGGCGCAGGAAATGCTGATCCTCAGGCTCGTGGCCGGAGCCGACGGCGCGGTGATGGTGGACGTGGCGGTTCGGATTGTCGGCGTGCAGCAGCAGCTTGTCGGCCTCCTGGGGATTAAAGTGAAACACGCGCGCTTCGCGGTGATCGATCCAGATGACGGCATGGAAATGCGGGCTGGTCATGGGAGGCTCCGGCTTTTGGCGCGGCTCGCCGGCAGCGGCGATCGCGCGGTTCGCTGAGCCTAGCGGCCACCGCGCGCTCGCGGCTTGATCGGCCGCAATTCCTGAGGCCGGGAGCCGCCGGATCAGCCGCGGTGGCGGAGCGGGCGGCCTTCGATCGGATAGGCCGGATCGTTGTAACCGGGGGTCGAGGGATGGCCGGTGACGACGAGACCGTCGATCAGCGCCTCATCCTCGGCCGTGAAGGTCACGTCGAGCGCCCGAATGTAGTCGTCCCACTGTTCCTCGGTGCGCGGTCCCGCGATCACCGAGGTCACCAGCGCGTTGGCGAGCACCCAGGCCACGGCGAACTGTCCGGCGGTGATGCCCTTGGCCTCGGCGTGCTTGCGGATCTGCTGCGCCAGTTGCAGCGATTCCGGCCGCCACTCGGTCTGCAGCATGCGCTTGTCGGCACGGCCGGCGCGGCTGTCCTTGTCGGGGGCAGCGTCGGGCGCATATTTGCCGGTAAGCACGCCGCGCGCCAGCGGCGAGTAGGGGACGATTCCGAGGCCGTAGAAGCCGCAGGCGGGAATGTGCTCGACCTCGGGCATGCGGTTCATGGCGTTGTAATAAGGCTGGCTGACGATCGGCCGGTCGATGCCGAGCCGGTCGCAGATGTTGCAGATCTCGGCGACGCGCCAGGCGCGATAATTCGAGACGCCGAAGTAGCGGATCTTGCCGGCGCGCATCAGGTCGCCGATCGCCCGTACGGTCTCGTCCAGCGGCGTGGTGTGGTCTTCCTTGTGCAGATAATAGATGTCGATCCAGTCGGTGCCGAGCCGCTTCAGGCTGGCATCCGCGGCCTGAATCACCCAGCGCCGCGACAGCCCGCCGCGATTGGGGCCGTCGCCGAATTGGTTGGCCAGCTTGGTCGCCAACACCCAATGATCGCGATGCGTGGCGATCGCGCGTCCGACCACCTTCTCGGACACGCCGGTCGAATACATGTCGGCGGTATCGATGAAGTTGATCCCGGCGTCGCGCGCCTTGTCGATGATGCGGGCCGAGGTCGGCTCATCGGTGGCCCCGCCGAACATCATGGTACCAAGGCAGAGCGGCGAAACCTTCAGGCCACTGCGGCCGAGCGGGCGGTAATCCATGGGGGCTTTCCTTCGAGATCATTTCAGACGAGGCGACGGCGGCGAAATTTCAGTTTCAGAGCATAGCCGCCCACGTCCGTCATTGCGAGGAACACCCGGATCGGCGCTCTGCGCCGTCCGAGCACAGGCTCCGCGACGAAGCAATCCAGCGCAGTGCTCGGCGCTGGATTGCTTCGCTTCGCTCGCAAAGACGGGGAGAGGAAGTGCCTTGAGCCGATGCTGTAAGTGTTAAGAGGTGCGCTACTTCTTCACCAGCGGACAGGCCGGATCGGGCGGGCCGAAGGCGTCTTCGCCGGAGATTTTGGTGAGGATCTTGTAGTAGTCCCACGGATATTTCGATTCCTCCGGACTCTTGACCTGCACCAGCATCAAATCGTGCACCATCAGCCCATCTTCGCGCAGCTTGCCGTTGCGGGCGAAGAAGTCTTCGATCGGCGTTTCGCGCATCTTGGCGGCGACCTTCAGCGGCTCGTCGGTGCCGGCGTCCTTGATGCCCTGTAGATAATGCGTCACCGCCGAGTATACGCCGGCCTGCCACATCGTCGGCATCCGGTTCATTTTGGCGAAGTAGCGCTTCGACCATTCGCGGGTCTTGTCGTCCATGTCCCAATAGAACGACGTGGTCAGCAGCAGGCCCTGCGCGGCGGGCAGACCGAGCGAGTGGATGTCGGTGATCAGCGCCAGCAGCGCAGCCATCTGCTGGCCGCCCTTGAACACGCCGAATTCAGCGCCGGTCTTGATCTCGTTGATGTTGTTCGGCGGGCCGCCGGCGATGCCGATGATCTTGGCCTTCGACGCCTGCGCCTGCAGGACGAAGGAGGACAGATCCGGCGTCGCGAACGGCGGACTCACCGAGCCCAGCACCTTGCCGCCGGTCTTGGTGACGACCGAGGCCGCATCTTTCTCGAGCGACTTTCCGAATGCGTAGTCGTCGGTGATGAAGAACCAGCTGTCGCCGCCGCGCTTCACCACCTCCTGCGCGGTGCCGACCGCCAGCGCGCGGGTGTCGAACACCCACTGCATCGCATAAGGCGAGCAGAACTTGCCGTGGAAATCGGCCGCGCCGGTCGACTGGGTGATGAACATCCGCTTCTTCTCGTTGGCGATGTTCTGCACGGCGAGGCCGACGGCGGAGACCGGCACGTCGACGATCAGGTCGACCTGTTCGACATCGTACCAGCGCCGCGCCAACGAGGCGCCGATGTCCGGCTTGAGTTGGTGATCGCCGGCGATCACCCTGAACGGCTTGCCGTGTACGGTGCCGCCGAAATACTCGACCGCCATCAGTGCGGCGGTGACCGAGCCCTGGCCGGTGGGCGTCGAGGCCGGACCGTTCATGTCGGTCAGTACGCCGATCTTGACGATGTCGTCGGACACTTGCGCCGAGGCGACGGATGGCGACAGCAACGCAGCCGTCATCATCGCCGCCGCCAATGGTTTGGCGAACATGCTGGTTTCTCCCTTGTTCCGGCTCTGCGGCCGTGTTGTGATCGCGAACTTACACCATTCCGGTGCCGCGGCAATTTGCCTGCGCAACGCAGACGATCAGGGGCCAATGTTCGCAATTCTGGGGTTGGGGTTTCTGCTCGGGATGCAGCATGCGCTCGAGGTCGATCACATCGCCGCGGTGTCGACGATCGCGGCTCGCCGCAGCGGCATTCGAGATATCGTCAAGCACGGCTTGACCTGGGGGCTTGGCCATACGCTGACGCTGTTCCTGTTCGCCGGCGCCGCGATCGTGCTCGGCCACGCCATTCCCGATCACATCGCCGAGCCGCTGGAGGGCGCGGTCGGCATCATGCTGGTCGGTCTCGGTGCGCATCTGCTGTGGCGGCTGTGGCGGGATCGCGTCCACGTCCATGTCCACCAGCACGGCGACGGCTCGCGCCACATCCATTTGCACAGCCATGCGGGCCAGACGGCGCGTCACGACGCGCCGGCCGCGCATCGCCACGAACACGGCTTCCGCTGGCGCACGCTGATCGTCGGGCTGATGCACGGCATGGCCGGCTCCGCGGCGCTGCTGGTGCTGGCGGTGTCGCAGGCGCCGACGCCGACGCAGGGGCTGCTTTACGTCGCGCTGTTCGGCCTCGGCTCGATGGTTGGCATGGGCGCGCTGTCGGCGGCGATCGCGGTGCCGTTGGTGATCTCCGCGCGCGGCCTCACTGCGGTCAATCGCGGGCTGCAGATTGCCGTCGGCGTGCTGACCATCGTGATCGGGCTGCACACCATCCAGTCGACGCTGCTGGGCTGAGCCGAGGCAGCCGGCTCAGAACGACGGATCGCGCGCCAGCTTGGCCAGTTCGCAACCTTCGCAATAGCGGGCGTCCTTGTAGTCGATCCAGTTGTGCGCGTAGATCCGTTCGGCCGGAATGTCGTAACGGGCCTGCAGCACGCGCACCAGCACGCGCCACGCTTCGACTTGTGCCGGCGTCGCTGGTGCGGTGACGTCCGGATAGTTGCCGGCGAATTCGATGCCGATCGAATTGGCGCGGGTCACCTGGCGATAGGTCGGCTTGTTGTCGATGTATTTGTTGTCGTTGCGGTTGGCACCGTCGCCCTGGGTGGTGATGACGGTCTCGGGCACGGCCCAATACACCGTGCCGTCGGTTTCGACCCAGACGGTGACGCCGCGCCGCGTCGGATTTTTCGCTTGCTCACGGGCGCCGTTGCGGGCCGAGCCGGCCGGGCCTTCGGTCTGGTGCACCAGGATGTTGCGCCACGGCGCCTTGCGATGATCGCCCCACGGCGCCAGCCACACCATCCGCAGGCCGGGAATGTCCGGCGTGCCGGCGCTGCGGGCAAGCGCGGTCAGTTCGGGGGAGAGCGGCCCGGCTTGCGCGCATGGCAACGGCGAGAGGATCGCGCTGAGCAGCGCCAGTGCGAACAGCCGGGCGAGCATCGGCGACAGCCTCGCGGTGGTGCAGGACCTATGCGATCTTGCGGAGCGGCGGCACCAGCGTCGGCATCGTCTCGGAATCCGGATCGTGAACCGCGTAGCGATCCTTGCCGAGTTTCTTGGCGTTGTACAGCGCTGCGTCGGCGGCCGCGATCAGCCGCTCGGGATGAAGCCCGACCTGGAACGTCCACTGCGCCACGCCGATCGAGGCGGCGATAGTGATGCGGCCGTCGGAATCCTGCTGCGACAGGGTCCGGCTTTCCTCGATGATGAAGCGGGCGAACATCGCGCCCTCGCGCAGCGTGGTCGCAGGCATCACCACGCAGAACTCGTCGCCGCCGGTGCGGGCGAGCAGGTCGCATGGCCGCAGCCGAGATTGGGCGGCGCTTGCGAACCGCCGGAGGCATTCGTCGCCGGCTGCATGGCCATGGCTGTCGTTGATGGCCTTGAAGCCGTCGAGATCGATCGCCAGCACCGCAAACGGCTCGCCGCTGCGCATCGACATCTCGCACTGCTCGTGCATCCGCTGCAGCAGGTGGCGGCGGTTGGCAATGCCCGTCAGGTCGTCGACCAGCGCCAGGTTTTCCACCTCGGAGCGCAGCCGGTCGATCGCCATCAGCAGCAGCCCGAAATTGAGCGCCATCGACAGGAACACCAGCATCAGCACCATGGCTGCCTGAAAGTCGTTGAAGTGCACGACGGTGAGTTCGCCGCCGACGCCGGCCAGCGCGGCGCAGGAGCGGACCGCAAAAACCGCGATCATCAGGATTGCCACTGTCGCGGCCATCCGGGCGCCGGGATTGCGGCGGGCGGTGCGGTCCAGCATCAGCGGCAACGTCAGCGCGATCGGGATTCCCTGGGTGACCGAGTAGATCACGATCCGCGCCGCCATCGAGTTGACGACCAGCAGGAAGAAGGCGAGGCCGGCCATGCACCAGAGCGTCAGGCCGATCGCAAGCCACCAGCTCACGCTGCGGCCGTAAAACCTGTAGATCCCCATGCCGATCAGGCAGGCCGCCAGCACGATCGAGCCTCCGCCGACGATCATCGGACCGGTGTTGTCGATCACGCCGCGCAGCATTCCGATGGCGGCACCGGCGGAGAGGATGAAACAGCCAGCGGTCCAGTAACGCGCCGGCGTGAAGCTCGGGTAGCTCCGCATCACGTGGGTCCAGACCAGACCCAGGGCGAAGAAATTGATCAGAAACACAACCCAAAGTGTCGGGACGCTCAACATCGCCCGGTCAAGGCAGAGCGCGCCGTGTCCCTGATGGTGAATCGCTGACGATTCATTGCAACTCCCGAAGTTGCGGACAAGTTGCACGGACAGCGCTTAACGGAGTCTGAGGGCGACCCGAAAAACTACGGGGTGGTTGTGAATATATGAATCCTGGAGCTCTTCTTGCCCGACGGCGGCGGACGGAGTCCCGACCAAGACGGCGGAGGGTGAGGGAGGGACGCCCTCGTCGGCGCCGGCCAACCATGCGATCTAGGCGGACCGATTTCTCCCTTGGCCGGCTTCAAATGCCGACGGCGCTCGGATAGGGTCCGCCGCAACCGACCGGCGCCTGCCGCCCCAACCCCCGACATCGATGAAGATCACGCAAGCATTCAGGTTCGAAGCCGCCCACCATTTGCCCCATGTCCCGGAAACGCACCGCTGCAAGCGGATGCATGGGCATTCCTATCGGGTGGAGCTGCAGCTTTCGGGCCCCATCAATCCGGCCACGGGCTTCGTGCTCGATTTCTTCGAAATCGAGGCCGCGTTCGGACCGCTGCTGGCGCGGCTCGACCATTACTGCCTGAACGATATCGAAGGGCTGGAGAATCCGACCGCCGAGAACATCGCGATCTGGATTTGGGATCGCACCAAGCCGATGCTGCCGGCGCTCTCGAATGTCCGCGTCTACGAGACGCAGGACTGTTGGGCCGACTACGGCGGCGAGGATCGCGGCGTCTGAACAACTGCTGATCGCGCGGAGGACCGCCGCCATCTCGGCGCGCGGTCCGCATCGCACGATGCCTGATCAGCGGGCGGCCGCGGTTGCGGCAGCGCGGCCGCGATCTTCCTCAGTCTCCTGCTCCCACCGCAGGATGGTCGCGTAGAGGTTCTGGAATTTGCTGGCGGTCTCGCCGTCGAACATCGGATCCTTGCGGGCCTCGATACGCGAGTCGATCTTCGCCCAGTCCTCGGCTGTCAGCGTTTCCAGCGCGGCGGGGAACAGCAATTGCTCTTCCTTGGCCATGTGGCGGCGCTGATGCTCGAGGAAGTCCGTCGCGGCGGCGTGGAAGGTCTGCCGCGGCAGTTCCTGATCCGCCAGCACGTCGTTGACCACCTGGGCGAAGCGGGCGAGGCGCTCGCCTTCCAGCACGTGCTCGGCTTCGATATCGCCGACCGCGCCGGCGACCGCCGGATTGCGCTCCTTGAGGATCTGATAGACAACATCCTCCTTCGGATGATGGCAGATCTCCGGATACTCCTTGAAGTACTGGATCACGGCCTGGAAGATCTCGTAGTCGGGCCGTTCGCGCCGGTCGAACACGTTGAGTTCGCGCTCGATCACGCCGAGCAGCTTCGCGATGTTGCGGTGCTCTTCGTGAAGAATTTCGATGATTTGTGACATGGCCGACCTCGACTGCTCGCTGACCGGAAAGACCGCGGTTGCGGCAAAATTCCACCGCGAAGATAGTGACCGGCGTGTCCTGATCCTTGCGTTAGATCAATCGGGTGCCGGCGGCTATCAGTCGCAACAAGCCTCTACTTCAGAAGGCGCATCACTTCAGACAGCGATCACTTCAGATCGATCGCACGCAGCCGCAATGCGTTGCCGATCACGCTCACCGACGACAGCGACATCGCGGCTGCCGCGATGATTGGCGACAGCAGCAAACCGAACGTCGGATACAGGACGCCGGCCGCGATCGGGATGCCGGCGGAATTATACACGAAGGCGAAGAACAGGTTCTGCCTGATATTGCGCATCGTGGCCCGCGATAGTTTACGGGCACGGACGATGCCGCCGAGATCGCCCTTCAGCAGCGTGATGCCGGCGCTTTCCATCGCCACATCGGTGCCGGTGCCCATGGCGATGCCGACATCCGCTGCGGCGAGCGCCGGCGCATCGTTGACGCCGTCGCCGGCCATCGCGACGACGCGGCCCTGCCGGCGCAGCTTCTCGACCACGGCGCTCTTTTGATCGGGCAACACTTCGGCTTCGACATCTGTAATTCCGAGCTGGCGCGCGACAGCGTTCGCGGTGGTGCGGTTGTCGCCGGTCAGCATGATCACCTTGAGGCCGTCTGCGGCGAGCGCCTTCAAGGCGTCCGGCGTCGAAGCCTTCACCGGATCGGCGATCGCGATCAGGCCGGCGAGCTCGCCGTCGATGCCGACGCTGACCACGGTGGCTCCGTCTGATCGCATCTGTTCGGTCTTGTCGCGCAGCGTGGAGGTTTCGATGCCGAGTGAGCCGAGATATCTGGCGGTGCCGATCGCAATCGCGCGGCCATCGACTTTGCCGGCCGCGCCCTTGCCGGTCGGTGCGTCGAACTCGTCGACCTTGGCCAGATCGAGCTTGCGCTCCTGTGCTGCAACCACGATGGCGTGGGCGAGCGGATGCTCGCTGGCGCGCTCGACACTGGCGGCGAGGCGCAGCAGCTCGGCTTCGTCGAAGCCGGCCGATGGGACGACGTCGGTGACCTTCGGCTTGCCTTCGGTCAGCGTGCCGGTCTTGTCGACCACCAGCGTGTCGATCTTCTCCATCCGCTCCAGCGCTTCGGCGTTGCGGATCAGCACGCCGGCCTGCGCGCCGCGGCCGACGCCGACCATGATCGACATCGGCGTGGCGAGGCCGAGTGCGCAGGGGCAGGCGATGATCAGCACGCTGACGGCAGCGACCAGCGCGTAGGTCAGTCGTGGCTCCGGACCGAACGCCGCCCAAGCGGCGAAGGCGGCGATCGCCGCGAGCAGAACGGCCGGCACGAACCAGCCGGCGACGTGATCGGCGACGCCCTGGATCGGCGCGCGCGAGCGCTGCGCCTGCGCGACCATCTGCACGATGCGCGACAGCATCGTGTCGCGGCCGACCTGCTCGGCGCGCATCACGAAGCCGCCGGACTGATTGATGGTGCCGGCCACGACTTTGCCGCCGGCCTCACGCGTCACCGGCATCGACTCGCCGGTGACCATCGATTCGTCGAGCGTGGAGCGGCCTTCGAGGATCTCGCCATCGACCGGCACCTTCTCGCCGGGCCGCACGCGCAATTTGTCGCCGACCGCGAGGCGGTCGATCTCGACCTCGTGCTCGCTGCCGTCGGCCTCGAGCTTGCGCGCGGTCTTGGGCGCGAGGCCGAGCAGCGCCTTAATGGCGCCGGAGGTCGCCTCGCGGGCGCGCAGCTCCAGCACCTGGCCGAGCAGCACCAGCACGGTGATCACCGCGGCCGCTTCGAAATACACCGGCACGGTGCCGCCATGGCTGCGAAATGCAGGAGGGAATAACTGCGGGGCGACCGTCGCGACGACGCTGTAGACATAGGCGACGCCGGTGCCCATCGCGACCAGCGTGAACATGTTGAGGTTGCGTGTCACCACGGACTGCCAGCCGCGCACGAAGAACGGCCAGCCGGCCCACAGCACGACCGGCGTCGCGGTCGCGAGCTGAATCCAATTCGACAGCACCGGGTCGATCAGGCCGTGACCGCCGACCAGATGCCCGCCCATTTCGAGCGCGAATGCCGGCAGCGCCAGCACCAGGCCGATCCAGAACCGGCGCGTCATGTCGATCAGTTCGGGATTAGGCGCATCGTCGAGCGACACCAGTTCGGGCTCGAGCGCCATGCCGCAGATCGGACAGGTGCCCGGGCCGATCTGGCGGATCTGCGGGTCCATCGGACAGGTATAGATCGTGCCGTCCGGTACGGCCGGTTCGGGCTTGGCCTTCGATTTGTCCAGATAGGCCGCTGGATCGGCGGCGAATTTTTCGCGGCAGCGCGCGGCGCAGAAGTAATAGGTCTGGCCCTGATAATCGAACCGATGTTTCGCCGTCGCCGGATCGACGGTCATGCCGCACACCGGATCAATCACCTCGCCGTCGGTGGGCGCGGCACCGCGATGGTGATGCGCATGGTCATGATCGCCATGATCATGATCATGGCCGCCGCAGCACGATGCGGGCGCGGCGAAGTCCGTCAATTGATGCAGCTTGGCGGTTGGCTTGGTGGCCGATTTGGGCGGCAGCGCCAGCGGCTGCGCGGCCTTGGCGAGCGTGCCGGCCGGGTCGGCGGCGAATTTGCTGCGGCAGCCGGCGCAGCAGAAGTAATAGGTGGTGCCATTGTGGTCGAAGCGATGCGCGGTCGTGGCGGGGTCGACGGTCATGCCACAGACCGGGTCGATCGCCTTCGCAGCGGTCGGCGCCGAGTCGTGGGCGTGGCCACCGCAGCAGGCGCCAGCGGCAGCCGGAGCGCCCGTCTTCGAGGCCGAGCCGCAGCAGCTCGACGTATCGGCGCCGTTGTCCTGGGGCTGCTCCGTGCCGCGCATCGCATCACCTTACCGCTTGAAACCCATACCGTGTAGGGGTATATATCGCCCATGAAGTCCGACATCAAGACGTCTTGTCAGAAACGCCTCGGCAGGATCGAGGGGCAGGTCCGGGGCATCTCCAAGATGCTGGAGGAGGGCCGCTACTGCATCGATATCGTCACGCAGATCTCCGCGGTCCGCGCTGCGCTGCGGCGGGTCGAGGAGGAAGTGCTGAAGGATCACGTCGCGCATTGCGTCGAGCATGCGATCGCAAGCGGCGACAAGACCGATCAGCGCCAGAAGATCGCCGAACTAATGGATGTGATTCAGCGATCCAGTCGCTGATCTGAGGCCATTCCTGGTTAGCCGCGTTGCGGCCGATCAAGTCGGCGCATGGAATGCTCCACGTCCCCGGTTCAACGGCCCGGTTTGGCCGTCGTTCCGAACAGCGACGTCTTGACTGCGCTGAATCCCTTCGACAGGCCGGTCAGCCCGCACGACACCGGATCGCCCTCGCAGGCGAATTTGGTAGACTGCACCGGGCGTTGCCGTGGCTTGGTAGCGGTCCGCAGCTTGGCCGGGCGCTGGCGCGGCTTGGTGGCGGCGCGGGGTTTTTCGACGGCCGGGCGCGGCTTGACGGGCTGGAAGGCTTCGGCCGGCTGCTGCGCTTGCAGCGCCGCGATCTGCTGCTGCCGCGCAGCGAAGGCCGCCGCGATGATCATCCGGCGCCGCTGATCGAGAAATTCGGTGTATTGCTCGTCCATCTTGCGCAATTCTTCGGCCGTCGGGTTCGGCCCGGCGATGTCGAAGCTGCGGTTCTGCATGAAATCGAAATAGGTGTAGCCGCCGCCCGGTTTGCGCCGGCCGGCGAACTTGGCATCGCACTGCGCCGCCAGCGCCGCCTTGGCTTCCTTGCTGTCGGCGGCCTTCTCGCCCTTTTCGATACAATCCTCGTAGTCCACCGGGGTCCGGCTCGGCCACCACTCGGCGCGCACCTCCGACGGCAGCGCCGCCGCGCCGAGCGCGATCGCCAAGTGTAAGGTGGTTAGCTTACGAAAACCGGTCATACCCGTCCCGAGGCTGCGGATCTCGCGAAAGTAGCGGGATTCCGCCCTCCAGGCGACGCGTTGTCAAGCTTACTGACGATGTCGGTCAACATCGACCACAACTGATCGATGGACTCCTGCCGGCTCAGCGCCAGTTAGCGAAGCTGCAGGCCTCGCCGGCAAACCGCGGGCTGCCGGCGACGGCGGGCCAGGATCAGGCCGCGAAATGCTCGGCGGAGACCGAATCGGCGTGCTCGATATGATCGAGTTCGGACAGCTTGGTGATGCTCTTGCCGCGACACGACCACGAGATCAGCGCCTCATCTCCGGTAATCGACAGGATGATACCGGTCACGTTGCCATGCGCGGTGACTTCGTCGCCGACCGAGAATGTCTGGTTCTCGAGCGCGGCTTCCAGCGCGGCGCGTAGGCAGACGGCGTCGCTGCCGCCGGCAGCCCGGAACGCAGCGGTGGCCTTGGCGACCATATCCTCGGTGACTTTGAGCTTGTGGGTCATGTGGTGATCCCTCGATCGGTCCGGTCGTCGGTAGCGATAGGCGCCGGAGCTTAACGGTCTGCGACTACGGCCGATGCGGCCGTGAGCATGAGAGATTTTCCGTTAAGACGGCGCGCCGGCGGACCTCGTCTCCCTGACATATTACCGCTTGCGGTAAATATGCACCCGATCGCGGGGCGTGATTTGACCTGCGTCAAAAAGCAAAACGCGCGCCGGTAGGCGCGCGCTCTTCATTCAGATGTGGCAGCGGTCAAACCGCGATCGAGTGCCGGACGTTCGAATTGCGCAGATACGTGTCGAACACCGAGGCGACGACGCGCGACAGCCGAACGCCTTCGGGCGTGAGCGTCAGCCGGCCGTGATCGCAAACCACGGCGCCATCGCGCTGCAATTCGGCAAGCGCTTCCTGTTCCGGCGCGAACCAGTCGTCGCCATAGCCGAACGCGCGGCCCGCGGCGGCGAGATCGATCTTGCCGTCGCACATCAGCCGCTCGATGACATGCGCCCGCAGATTGTCCTGCTGGGTCAGCGCATGGCCGCGGGCGACCGGCAGCTTGCCGGCCGCAACCGCGCGGGCCCAGGCGCCGGTCTCGACGATGTTCTGGATGTAGCCGCTCGGCGTGCGGCCGATCGAGGTCGCGCCGATGCCGATCAGCGTCTGCGCCGCGTCGGCGGTATAGCCCTGGAAGTTGCGGTGCAGTTCGCCGGTCTTCGCCGCCACGGCAAGCGAGTCGCCCGGCAGCGCGAAGTGATCGATGCCGATCCGGACGTAGCCGCCCTTGACGAGGGCATCGGCCGCGGCGTCCGCTTGCTCGGCGCGCAGCTCCGGCTTCGGCAGCGAGTCGTCGGGGATCATCCGCTGGTTCTTCGCGACCCACGGCACATGCGCGTAGCCGAACAGCGCGACGCGGTCGGGCTGCATCTCGACGCATTGCTCGACGGTGCTCTTGAGATCTGCGGCGGTCTGATACGGCAGGCCGTAAATCAGGTCGAAGTTGATCTTCGACACGCCGGCCGCCTTGAAGCGCTGCATCGCGCGCGCCACCATGTCGGGCGGCTGGATGCGGTTGATCGCGGCCTGCACCTTGGGGTCGAACTCCTGCACACCGAAGCTGGCGCGGGTGAAGCCGAGTTCGCCGATCGTCGCGACCATCTCGTCGGTCAGCGTGCGCGGATCGCTCTCGATCGCCAGTTCGGCGTCAGGCACGAACTCGAAGCGCTCGCGCAGCAACGTCATGATCGCACCGAGATCCTCCGGCGAGATCACGGTCGGCGTGCCGCCGCCGAAATGCAGGTGCCGCACCGGCATCGTGCCCGGCATCGCATCGGCGACGAGATCGATCTCGTCGATCAGGCTCTCGACATAGTCGGCGACCGGACCGTATTTCGACGCCAGCTTCATGTTGCAGCCGCAGTACCAGCACTGCTGCTTGCAGAACGGCACGTGCAGATACAGCGAGATCGGCTCGTCGGTGTCGAGCTGGGCGAGCCAGCCGCGATACACCGACTCCGGGAATTCCTTCGCGAAGTGCGGGGCCGTCGGATAGCTGGTGTAGCGCGGCACCGAGCTCTTGGCGTATTTTTCGAGGGCAGACGACATCGCTGGTCTCTCACATCGTCCGCGTATCAACGCGCGGAAATGGTTTCAGAAGGGCCGGCGATCGGCGTTGATCGGCGGCTGGCGTAAATGTTCGCGGCATCCGGAATCGTGGTCCAGTCCGCGACGAAGCGGCAGCAATCGTCGCCGCGCGCTCCGCAAGTGGTCTCGGTCACGCGGGTATAGGGCGAGACCAGCGCCTGAAACAGCCGTTGAAATACGGAGGCGTGCCAGACGCAGACCTGGTGATCGGCATGTTCGCCGGCGCACAGAGGATTGTCGGCGATCTCGAAGGTGACGGTCTTGCCGGCCTGGGCCGAGAACTTGCCCGAGCCGGCGAAGGTCCAGGCGTGCGCGGTGATCGCCTTGGTCAGCATCCGCGCCGCGATCGAGGCCGGCATGATCTTGAGCACGGCTTGCGCCAGCTTCGGAATCCGGTTTGCGAGGATGTAGTCGCCGGTGCGCAGCCCCGCGTCCGTAAGGATGGCGGCGGCCTCCGGCTGCGGCAGCACCCGGCGCACCGCCTGATGGATCGCGGCGACGGGGCGTTCGTCGACCATCACCGAGGGCGGCTCGGCGAGCCAGTCGCTTGCCGCCGCCTCGGAGAAGATCTCCTTCGCGGCCGGCTGGAGACCGGCCGCGTCGAGCGCGTGGATCAGTTGAATGACGGCATTGGGTCCGATCTCGGACACCGCCGGCATTCCATCGTCAGTGACGTGTGGCCGAACCTGCGTCATGGGTGGTGTCCGCCATGCGGCTGGTTACGGTTTCCGCCAAGGTCTCCTTGGCGACATCACAATTGGTCGGCTCGGTCATCTGCTCGGACCCGCCACCACAGGCCGACACGATGGCCATCTGCGACGCCGCCGACTTGCGCGACCGGTCGGCGTTGGCTTCCCAATCGGCCATCTGGGCGTGCGAGATCTTGCGGGTCTCGTCGAAGTGGAAGTCGACCTTCTTCTTCGACTGCGGTCCCCAATAGCCGACGCGGCCGAGGTCGTAGAACTTGCGCTCGAAGCCGGCCTTGAGGAACGCCTTCAAACAGCCGAGCAGATAGCGTCGCCGTCTCCCGGTGCCCGACCATGGGTAGGAGAAGAACGCCTTGTACATGTAGAACCGGCGATAATTGTTCATCACCCTGTCGAGCAGTTCGCCGCGCTCCATCGCCGCCGGCTTCACGATCGGCGTGACGAAATTGTACTTGGCGAAGTCGAACACCTCGACCTTGTCGCTGAGTTCCTTGAACAGCGGCGTGAACGGCCAGGGGGTGTACATCGACCAGTTGGCGAGGTCCGGCTTCCAGTCCATCGCCATGCGATAGGTTTCTTCCAGCGTCTCCGGGGTCTCGGAGTCGAGACCGACGATGAACTGGGCTTCGACCACGATGCCGGCTTCGCGCAGAAGGCGGATCGCCTTCTTGTTGTCGGAGATCTTGGTCTCTTTGTTGAACAGGTCGAGCTTGAGCTGCGCGGCCGCTTCGGTGCCGAGCGAGACGTGCATCAGGCCGGCTTCGTTGTAGAATTTCAGCAGCTGCTCGTCGCGCAGGATGTCGGTGACGCGGGTGTTGATGCCCCACTGCACCTTCTTGTTCAGGCCGCGCGCGATCAGCTCTTCGCAGAACTGGATGAACTTCTTGCGGTTGATGGTCGGCTCTTCGTCGGCCAGGATGAAGAAGCCGACCTGATACTTCTCGACCAGTTCCTGGATCTCGTCGACCACCTTCTTGGGGTCGCGGACGCGATAGTCGCGCCAGAATTTCCACTGCGAGCAGAACGAGCAGGTGAACGGACAGCCGCGCGCCATGTTGGGAATCGCGACGCGGGTGTTCATCGGGATGTATTTGTAGAGCGACCAGTCTAGCACGCTCCAGTCCGGGCTGATCGCGTCGAGATCCTTCACGGTCGGCGCCGCCGGCGTGGCGACGATCTTGCTCTCGCCGTTGAGGCCTTCGGTGTAGGCGAGGCCCTTGATGCTGGCGCGGTTCTCCGGCCACTGACCCGACTCGATCGCGCGGGCGAGATCGACGACGATCTCTTCGCCTTCACCGCGGACGATGACGTCGACCCAGGGCGCTTCGCTCAGCACCTGCTGATACATGAAGGTGGCGTGAACGCCGCCCAGCACGGTGACGATCTTCGGGTTGACCTGCTTGGCGATCTTCAGCGCCTCTTCGGCCTTGTAGATCGACGGCGTGATCGACGTGGTGCCGACCATGTCCGGCTTGTAGGCGGCGATGATCTGCTTGAGCTGCTCGTCCGAGGTATCCTCGGTCATCGCGTCGATGAATTTGAGATCGGTGAATCCGTTGGCCTTCAGCGCGCCCGCCAGATACGGCGCCCAGGCCGGCGGCCAGTGGCCGGCAATTTCGGCACCACCGGAATGATAATTCGGGTGAATGAGAAGGATGCGCACTGACATGTCTCCCATGATTGTCAAGGAGTGATGACACACGCAGTGTCAACGATTATTGACGCAGATCAAACAAAACGGTGCTTTGGTAGTTCGCGGTCGATCGGCCTCGGCGATTGTTCGCCGTTGGCCTCGAAGGCGTCGGTCACCGCTCTGCGATGAAGTTGCTGTCGTGTTGAAGCGCGTCGAGCGTGTCGACGTTCAGGCAATAGTTTTGATACGCCGGCACCAGAGTGCCGGCAGCGATGTCGGCATCGCATTCGCGCTTGTGCTCGCACATCGCGCAGGTGCGTCGCAGATCGTTGAGCAGCATCGGCTCCTTCTCGGCGAGCGCCCGGATGCTGATGCGCAATGCGTCGAGCAGGCAGGGCAGCTCCTTGGCGCTGCTGCCCTTGGTCGCGAGCGCGCGCACTTCGGCTGGTGACAGTCCGAGGTCCTTCACCATATTGGCCATCGCGCGTCCGAAGGCTTCGAGCTCCACCGGGCTCGCGGTGATCTCTTCCCACTCCCGGACGACAGCGGTGACGGCATCGCTGACAGGTGCGTCGTTTCCAAGCGCCTCGTTCGCAGATGTGTCGCTCACGAGCGCTTCGTTGACGGCTGCTTCGTTGAGAGGGGCGTCGTTGGGGTCGGGATTGCCGGATGCAGTCATTGGGCGCCTCCAACGCGATTGTTTTGCTGATATACTCACGGCCGTCTGGCGTCCCATTGCGCCAGATCAAGGAGTGAGACAGGCTTGCGATGGATCAAAGACAGGTGCGCGAGTCCAAGTCGCACCGGTCGAACTGATCGCAGGGGCGACCGCCAGGACGGCCCGCGAGCCGCTAACAACACAAGCCGCTGGCAAGGCGGATCCGACGACATGGGAGGTGGACTTGTTGCTTGCGCTTTTCGCCGACATTCATGCCAACCGGCAGGCGTTCACGGCATGCCTGGCCAAGGCGCGCGAGCAGGGTGCCGAGAAGTTCGTTCTGCTCGGCGACTATGTGGGCTACGGCGGCGATCCGGATTGGACGGTCGGCACGGTGATCGATCTCGTCGGCAACGGCGCGGTCGCGGTGCAGGGCAATCACGACAGCGCGGTCGGCAATCCGAAAGTGCAGATGAATGCCGAGGCCGAGGCCGCGATCGAATGGACGCGCGGCCAGCTCGACGTTGCGCAGCGCCGCTTTCTCGCCGACCTGCAGATGAAGCAGGAGGACGGCAATCTGCTGTTCGTCCATTCCGAGGCGACGCGGCCGGAGAGCTGGATCTACGTCACCGACACCTCGATCGCCTCTCGCAGCATGCAGTCGGTCGCGGCGCATGTGACGTTCTGCGGCCATGTTCACAAGCCTGCGCTGTATTCGCTGTCCGTCACCGGCAAGATGACCACTTTCGTACCGACCTCCGACGTGCCGGTGCATCTGCTGCCCGGCCGGCAATGGCTCGCGGTGCTCGGTTCGGTCGGCCAGCCGCGCGACGGCAATCCGGCAGCCGCCTATGCGCTGTACGACACGCAGAAGCACGAACTGACCTATTGCCGCGTGCCTTACGACGTTGAAGGCGCGGCGCGGCGGATCCGCGATAACGGTCTGCCGGTCTGGCTCGCCGAGCGGCTGCTGGCAGGGCGGTGATCGCCATGGATAGTCCCTCGTTCGAGCCGGGTAGTAGCGTCGATGGCTACCTCATCGAGGGGCCGCTGCACCGCGGAGGCATGGCGTCGCTGTTCGCCGTGCACAAGGCCGACGACCCGATGCCGATGGTGATGAAGATTCCGCGGATGGGCGAGGGCGAGGATCCGGCCGCCATCGTCAGCTTCGAGATGGAGCAGATGCTGATGCCGCGGCTGCGCGGGCCGCATGTTCCGCACTTCGTCGCGCTGTCCGATTTTTCCAAGCACCCTTACATCGTGATGGAGCGGATCGCCGGCGAGCCATTGCTGGCGCGTCTGCCGGATCTGCCGCTGCCTTACGACGAGGCGGTCGCGATCGCCGCCAAGATCGCCGCGGCGGTCGCCGACCTGCACCGCCAGCACGTCATCCACCACGACATCAAGCCGAGCAACATCATGTTTCGTCCGAGCGGCGAGGCCGTGATGCTCGACATGGGGCTCGCCTGCAGCGATCAGCTTCCCGACCTGATGCAGGAGGAATTCCGCCTGCCGTTCGGCACCGCGCCCTATATGGCGCCGGAGCGCCTGCTCGGCGTCCGCAACGACCCGCGCAGCGACCTGTTCGGCCTCGGCGTGTTGCTCTACTTCTTCACCACGGGCATCCGGCCGTTCGGCGAAACCGAAACCATGTACGGCATGCGCCGGCGGCTGTGGCGCGATCCGGTGCCGCCGCGCAAGCTGCGGCCGGACTATCCGCCCTGGCTGCAGGAAGTGGTGCTGCGCTGTCTCGAGATCCAGCCGGAATGGCGCTATCCGACGGCCGCGCAGTTGGTGTTCGATCTCACCCATCCGAGTGAGGTGAAGCTCACCGCCCGTTCGGAGAAGCTGAAGCGCGACCCGTGGCGCACCGTGCTGCGCCGGCGCTTCAACAAGGAGCTGACGCGGCCGCGCAAGGAGACGCTGGCGGCGCATTTGGCGTCGGCGCCGATCGTCGCTGTGGCGATCGATGTCGCGGAGGGCTCGGCGGAATTGAACGACGAACTGCGGATCACGGCCGGCCGCATCCTGGCGACTCTGCCCTCGGCGCGGCTCGCCTGCCTCAACGTGCTCAAGCTCGGCCGCATGACGATCGACCGGACGCTGGACGAGCACGGCCACAACAAGCACGTCGATCGGCTTGTCGCGCTACGCCACTGGGCCGAGCCGCTCAAGCTGGCCGACGATCGGCTAACGGCCCATGTGCTGGAGGCGGTCGATCCCGCGTCCGCCCTTCTCGAATTCGCCGAAGCGAGCCGGGTCGATCACATCCTGATCGGCGCGCGGCGCAACTCGATGCTGCGCACGCTGGGCGGCAGCGTCTCCGCCAAGGTCGCCAGCGAAGCCAATTGCACGGTGACCATCGTCCGCGACTCCGCGCTCAGGCCGACGCGATCAGGCAGGCCGGCGGACGCAAAGGGCAGCCGGGACGAAATTTGATCTTTGGTTGATCTTGGTTTGATCGCCCGAAGCGAAAGCCCCACTCCGTTATTGCGAGCCAACGGGTCGGCGCGAAGCGCCGCCCGATGACAGGCTCCGCGAAGCAATCCAGAGCCGGCCACGACGCTGGATTGCTTCGTCGCTGCGCTCCTCGCAATGACGGGGAGAGGCTTCGGATTCGTAACGGAGGCGCCCGTCGTCAGTTGATCATCAGGCGATCATCGACCGCTGCGACTCCCGGCGTCGACCATGCGGCGGTCTGGACCGCGCGGCGCTGGTCCCAGCTGTCGACACGACCTTCGAGCACGACCATGTTGCCGTCCTTCACCGTCACGCGGATGCCGCTCGAAGCGAGTTCGGCGTGACGTTCGAGCGCCGACTCGAGACACGCCCGGATGCAGGCGTGATCGCCGAGCGGGTTGCTGATGACGATGTTGTTGGTGACGCCGACGACTCCGGCGAGCTTGCGGACGTCGTCTTCGGCGGCGGCGCGCTCGTAGTGCCAGTCCACGGTGCCGCTCAGCGTCAGCCAGCCGTCCTCGACCTGCACTTCGATCGAGTTCGCCGGCACCAGCACGTTCCAGTCGAGAATATCGGACGCGCGTTGCGCGATGCGATCGTCGGCGGTCTTGGTGAACGGATAGCGGACTTCGATGTTTTCCGAGATCGCGTGGACGCCTTTGACGCGACGCGTCGCCGCAATCGCCGCCAGCCTCTCGGCGTAGCTGATGACGTGACCGGTGAGAACCACGATGTCTCCTTCGACAGCGACATTGATATGCCCGCTGTTGAAGCTTGGATCGAACTCGAACTCGTCAAGGATGTTTTGACGGAGCTGGGACTCAGACATGATTGGCCTCTGGAGTTCCGCTGCGCAACGGGCGGCATCTTCCGTGGTTGAAGGTCAAACACATTGATCCCAATCAACCAGACGCGGCGTGACGGTTGATCTGCGTCAAACGCTGTCATCATGGTTTCATCGCCGTAATCTCAACAATCGGATCGCCGACGATCTCCGGCAATGTCCGGGTCTTGCATTGCGTCGCGTTCGCGGGCGCTAATGTCAGGCCAGACTGACACTGATCGCCATTGGGCTCAGGCGCGTGCACCGCGAGTCGATGAGCGATCAGCAAAGTGGCGGACGCGGCGAGCGCGCGGACGTGATGAAATGCAGAGGCGGAGAAGGTGATGTCAGACGTGTTGTCCAACGAACTGATGCAGAAGATGGACGCCTATTGGCGTGCCGCGAACTACTTGTCGGTCGGGCAGATCTATCTGCAGGACAACCCGCTGCTCGACGAACCGCTGCGGCTCGAGCATCTCAAGCCCCGCCTGCTCGGACACTGGGGTACGACGCCGGGACTCAATCTGCTCTACGTGCATCTCAACCGGATCATCACCGCGCACGACCTCGACATGATCTACATCATCGGACCCGGTCACGGCGGCCCGGGCCTGGTGGCGAATTCTTATCTCGAAGGCTCCTACACCGAGCGCTATCCGGCGATCGAGCGCAACCGCAACGGCCTGCAGCGGCTGTTCCGGCAATTCTCCTGGCCGGGTGGCGTGCCGAGTCACGTGTCGCCGGAGACGCCCGGTTCGATTCACGAAGGTGGCGAACTCGGTTATTCGCTGGCGCACGCATATGGTGCCGCGTTCGATAATCCGAACCTGATCGTTGCCTGCATTGTCGGCGACGGCGAGGCGGAGACCGGCGCGCTGGCGACGAGCTGGCACTCCAACAAGTTTCTCAATCCGGCGCGCGACGGCGCGGTGCTGCCGATCCTGCACCTCAACGGCTTCAAGATCGCCAATCCGACCGTGCTGGCGCGGATCAGCCGCCAGGAACTGACCGATCTGATGCGCGGCTATGGCTACGAGCCGATCGTCGTCGAGGGCGACGATCCGGCGATCGTGCACTACTCGCTCGCCGCCGCGCTGGAGAAGGCGCTGAGCGATATCCGCGCGATCCAGGCCGCCGCCCGGTACGAGGGCGTCACTGCACGGCCGCGCTGGCCGATGATCGTGATGCGCACGCCCAAGGGCTGGACCGGACCCAAGCAGGTCGACGGCAAACCGGTGGAAGGCACGTGGCGGGCCCATCAGGTGCCGATCGCCGACTTCAAGACTCCCGAGCACATCAAGCTGCTGGAAGACTGGCTGCGCAGCTATCGGCCCGACGAGCTGTTCGATGCCAACGGCCGGTTCCGCGACGATCTCGCGGCGCTGGCGCCGACCGGTCATCGCCGGATGAGCGCCAACCCGCACGTCAATGGCGGCGAACTGCTGCAGCCGCTGTCGCTGCCGGATTTCCGCGACTACGCGGTGACGCTGCCGGCGCCCGGCGCCGCCAAGGCCGAAGCGACGCGCGTGCTCGGCACGTTTCTGCGCGATGTGATGCGCGACAATCTCGAGACGCAGAACTTCCGGCTGTTCGGTCCCGACGAGACCGCATCGAACCGGCTCGACGGCGTGCTCGAAGTCACCGACAAGGAGTGGATGGCAGACATCGAGGACGTCGACGTCGCGCTCGGCCGCAACGGCCGGGTGATGGAGGTACTCAGCGAGCATCTCTGCCAGGGCTGGCTCGAAGGTTATCTGCTGACCGGCCGCCACGGCCTGTTCTCGTGCTACGAGGCCTTCATCCACATCATCGACTCGATGTTCAACCAGCACGCCAAATGGCTGAAGGCGTGCGCGTCGATCCCGTGGCGGCGTCCGATCGCCTCGCTGAACTATCTCTTGACCTCGCATGTCTGGCGGCAGGACCACAACGGCTTCTCGCATCAGGATCCGGGCTTCATCGACCACGTCCTCAACAAGAAGGCGAGCGTGGTTCGTGTCTATCTGCCGCCGGACGCGAACACGCTGTTGTCGGTGGCCGATCACTGCCTGCGCAGCCGCAACTACGTCAACGTCATCGTCGCCGGCAAGCAGCCGGAGTGGCAGTGGCTGGACATGGACGCGGCCGTTCGGCACTGCGCCGCGGGTGCCGGCGTCTGGGAATGGGCCAGCAATGACGACGGCGATCCGGACGTTGTGATGGCCTGCGCGGGCGACGTTCCGACGGTCGAGACGCTGGCGGCGGTCACGCTGCTGCGCGAATACGTGCCGGACATCCGCATCCGCGTCGTCAACGTGGTCGACCTGATGGTGCTGCAGCCGAGCTCGGAGCACCCGCATGGCTTCGACGATCGCCGCTTCGACGAGATGTTCACCGCCGACAAGCCGGTGATTTTCGCCTTCCACGGCTATCCCTGGCTGATCCACCGGCTGACCTATCGCCGGCACAACCACTTCAATATCCACGTGCGCGGCTACAAAGAAGAAGGAAGCACCACGACACCGTTCGACATGGTGGTGCTGAACGATCTCGACCGCTATCGGCTGGCGCTCGACGCGATCCGCAGGATTCCGCGACTGGCCAGTGAGGTCGAAGCTGCCACGTCGCGCTACTGGGCGACGATGCAGCGGCACAAACTCTATATCGCGGAGCATGGCGACGACATGCCCGAAGTTCGCGACTGGCGCTGGCCGAGCTAACAGCCGGTCGAATTGTCCTGAAGCTGCTAAGCCGTTGTCAACCACCGATCGACCCGATCGTCGGTTGGCGGCGGCTCGCGGCCGCTGAATTAACCAACGCTTGCAACCGGCTCGCTAAGCCTGCTGCCGTGAACGCAACGGCGAAAGGAGCGGGCCGATGGATACGCGCGACCATGATACGGCGCATGCGGAGATCGGAGCCGATCGACTCATCGGCTTGTTGAACCTGCTGGTGATTGACGACGACGCGGTGCAGCGGATGCTGATCGCCGGTGCGGCCGAGAAGGCCGGCTACGCGGTGACCCACGCGACGTCGTGCGCCGAGGGCATCGCGCTGATTCAGCAGCGGCCCTTCGATTGCGTCACGCTCGACCTGATGCTCGACGACGGCGACGGCAGCGACGTCATGCGGGCGATGGCGGGTGCGCATTACGCCGGGCCGCTGATCGTGATCAGCGGCATGAATTCCGAGCGCCGCCGCGCCTCGCGCGCGCTCGCCCGGTCGCTCGGCATGGATCTGCTGCAGAGCTTCCCGAAGCCGATAGACCTGGCGGCGCTGCGGATTTCGCTCGCCAACATCCGCAGCAACGTCGCCGGCCTGCCGATCGTGCATTCCTGGGGCGAAGTCTGCGGCCCGCGCTTCGAGCACGGCTAGAGCCGCATCGCTTGCCCACGATTGGTTACGCAAGCCCCTCGGGAGATGGTCGCGCGCCGGCAAGTTCGTCCCATTACATCGTCGGAAGTCGGCTTTCGGCCGATGTGAGTCAGGCCTGATCAGTCGTGTTGCTGGTACGACTACGAGGGCCAAAAATTAACGAGAGTGAAGGTCAATCACAGCTAGAGCAGTCAGGACGTGAGTTCCCGGTCGGCGGATCGTTCTCGTCGCCGGCCACCGGAAGGTCGAGAAAGGCGCTCTGGAATGGATGGTTTCACTCTGCAAAGCGGCGCCGGCCTGTGGGCCTGGACGATGTCCGCCGCGACGGCCGTGTGAGGTCATGTCCATGACGCCCCGCGTCGACCGATCAATCGCCCTTCATCGCGATACGTCGTGCGCGAACGTGCCAGGAAGGATCCCATGACTCCGCTCGACTACGACTATTTGCAGAAAATCCTGAAGGACAGGTCCGGGTTGATGCTGTCGGCGGACAAGAAGTATCTGCTGGAAAGCAGGCTGCTGCCGCTCGCCCGCAAGTCCGGTGTTCCGGGCATCAGCGAACTCGTTCAGAAGATGAAGGCCGGTTCCGAGTCGTTGATCCACGACGTCGTGGAGGCGATGACCACCAACGAGACCTTCTTCTTCCGCGACAAGACTCCGTTCGACCATTTCAAGGACAGCGTCATCCCCGAGCTGATCAAGGCGCGCGCCGGACGGCGCAGCCTGCGGATCTGGTGCGCAGCCTCCTCGACCGGGCAGGAGCCGTATTCGCTGGCGATGCTGCTGAAGGAGAAGGCCGCCGAACTCAACGGCTGGCGCATCGAGATCATCGCGACCGATCTGTCGCCCGAGGTGCTGGCGAAGTCGAAGAACGGTCTCTACACCCAATTCGAAGTCCAGCGCGGCCTGCCGATCCAGCTTCTGGTCAAGTACTTCAAGCAGGACGGCATGATGTGGCAGCTCAATCCGGACGTGCGGGCCATGGTGCAGTTCCGGCAGTTCAACCTGCTGCAGGATTTCGCGCCGCTCGGCAAATTCGACGTCATCTTCTGCCGCAACGTGCTGATCTATTTCGACCAGGCGACCAAGTCGGACATCTTCAATCGTCTGATGAAGGCCACCGAGCCCGACGGCTATCTGTTTCTCGGCGCGGCCGAGACGGTGGTGGGTCTGACCGACAGCTACAAGGTCTGTCCGAAGCGACGCGGCGTGTATCTGCCGAACGTGGCTTCCGCGGCTGCGCCGGGACTTGCGGCCGGCGGCTTCAAACCGGCGGGGTTCGCCGGGCGCTAACGGAGGGGTCGGGTTGACCACCGAGAATATCGGCACCGAGCGTGTGACATTCGGGCGTGGCTACGCGGTCTGGATCATGGGGATCGACGGCACGTGGCGCCGCAGCTGCGTGCTCAAGGCGGTGTCGAGCTTCGAAGCGGAGCTCGAACTCGAGGGCTCGATCGAGGGGCTGAACCTCAAGGAGTTCTTCCTGCTGCTGTCGTCGACTGGCCTGGCCTATCGCCGCTGCGAGCTGATCCGCGTCAACGGCTCCGAAATCGATGTCCGCTTCCTCAAGACCAAGAACAGGTCGGGTAGACCGATGGGCGGCCGCGACGATCGGATGGATTCCTGAGCCGGCGCGAGGGAAACGCTAACCATTCGAACGGCCCGGCGGCCGGTTGCATAATCGCAAAAGACTTCGTTTATGAGACGCAACTAGCGTTCCGGGAGAGGCCTTGGTGCGACAAGGCCTGTGGATTCTCACGGGCGGGCGGATGACGGACGGCGATCAAGCACCGACCATACGGATTCTGGTCGTCGACGACGACCCGGTGCAGGGTGCCGTGATCTGCGGCGTCTGCTACCGGCTCGGCTACAAGCCGGTGTTCGCCGACTCCTACCAGGCCGCGGCCGATCTGATCTCGGCCGGCACGTTCGACTGCTACACGCTCGATCTGTCGCTCGGCGATCGCGACGGCATCGAGCTGCTGCGCCTGATCGCGATGGACACCGGCGCGCGCCGCGTCATCGTCATCAGCGGCTGTGATCAGCGCATCCTGAGTGCAACCGTGCGGATGGCGCATGCCGCCGGCATCGTCGATGCGGTGTCGCTGCCCAAGCCGATCGATCTTCGTTCGTTGCGCGAGGCTCTGACCTTCGACGTCGGCAGCCGTTCGTCCACCCGGCACCGGTCCGAGAAGAGCGCCAGCCTGATCACGGCCGAAGACCTGACACGCGGCCTCGCCGCCGACGAGCTGTACCCGGTGTTTCAGCCGAAAGTGCATCTGAGCAGCGGGCGGGTGGTCGGTTGCGAAGCCTTGGCCCGGTGGGACAGCCCGGTTTTCGGCGCGGTGGGGCCCGACGTGTTCATTCCGCTCGCCGAACGGAGCGGCGCGATCAAGCCGATCACGTTGTGCATGCTGCGCGAGTCGATGCGGATGGTGCGGCGGTTTCTTGACCGCGATCCGTCCTTCGTCGTCGCCGTCAATCTGTCGGCGACGCTGCTCACCGACACCACTATTCTCCAGCAGATCGAGCAGATGCTGGACGAGACCGGCGTGCCGGCGCGGTCATTGATGATCGAGGTGACCGAGTCCACCGCGATGTCGGATGTCGACCGCGCGATGGACGTGCTGCTGCGGCTGCGCATCAAGGGCGTGGGTATCTCGATGGACGATTTCGGCACCGGCTATTCGTCGCTCTCGGCGCTGGCGCGGATGCCGTTCAGCGAACTCAAGATCGACCGCTCTTTCGTCAAGGACTGCCTCGTCGATCCGGACATGTGGAAGGTGGTCGCGGCCTCGGTGGCGATCGCCCATCAGTACAAGATGAAGGCCGTTGCCGAAGGCATCGAGGACGCCGAGACGTGGCGCGCGCTCGACGAACTCGGCTGCGACATCGGGCAGGGCTATGGCATTTCGCGGCCGCTGAAGTTGGATGCCTTCGAGGCATGGTACCTGACCTGGAACGCCGGCGCGTCGGCGCCGGTGCGCGCCCGACGGGCGCAAGCGGACTAACGGCTCATCTCGGTCAGGCGGGCCGCGTCAGGCTGCGCATTCGACCAGGCGGTCGTCGCCGACAGGCGCCTGCCGGGCCGCCGTGAAGGTCGCCTTGATCCGTCCCACAAGCTCTGCGTAGTCGGCCTCTGACAGCTCCGGCGCGCGCCGCTCCAGATCGCGCGCGAGGCTCGCGAGCAGCTCGAGGCCGAACGTGCCGGCAGCGCTCTTGAGCGAATGCGCTTCGCGTTCGATCCGGCGGCGGTCGGCCGGAATCGTCAGCGTGTCGAACAGGCGCAGCCGTGCCTCGGTGTCGCGAATGAACACCGCGAGCACGTCGCGACTGGCGTCCTCGCCGATCTCCGCGACGAGATGCGCGAAAGCGGTCTTGCCAACATAGAGCCGAGTCGCTGCCGGGCTGGCCCCTGAGCTCGAGACGGTCGAGAGCACAGGGCGGCCTTCGCCGGGCTCTGGATGCTGCCCGGGCAGTGTTGCGGTCCCTGCAGCCTGCGAAGCCGACAGCGGCGGCAAGGCGCGCAGGATCGCATCGACCAGCACGTTCTTGCGCACCGGCTTGGCGATGTAGTCGGTCATGCCCGCCTCGCGGCACACCTCCTTGTCCTCCGCGAAGGCGTTGGCGGTGAATGCGATGATCGGCACGGTCGCCAGCGCGCCGCCCTTGGCGCGGATGGCGCGCGTCGCCTCCAGCCCGTCCATCTCGGGCATCCGCATGTCCATCAGGATCACGTCGTAATTGAAGTTGGTTGCGGCCGTGACGGCTTCGGTGCCGTCGCAGGCGGTGTTGATCTGGATCGCGAACTCGTTGAGCATGCCTCCGGCGACCGCACGGTTGGTCGGATTATCGTCGACGATCAGCAGGCGCAATGGCCGGCCGCCGGCGGCGATCCGCGCGCTCAGTTCCTGATACTGCGCCTGATGGTCCTCCTCGGTCGGAGGAAGGTCGGCCGTGACCTGCAGCGTCAGCGCGAAGCGGAATGACGAGCCGTGGCCGGGCGTGGACGTGACGCTGATCTTGCCGCCCATCTGCTCGACCAGACGTCGGCTGATCGCAAGGCCGAGCCCCGAGCCGCCGAAACGCCGGCGGATCGAGCTGTCGGCCTGAACGAAGTCGCTGAACAGCGACTCGATCTTTTCCGGATCGATGCCGATGCCGGTGTCGCTGACGGTCCATTGGATACGCGCCATGGCGCCGTCGTTCGACAGACACTCGGCCGCGACGACGATCGTGCCGGACGGCGTGAACTTCACCGCGTTCGAGATCAGATTGAGCATGACCTGGCGAATGCGCCCCGGATCGCCGATCAGCGCATCCGGCAGGTCCTCGTTCAGCTCGGTGCGGATCGTCAATCCCTTCACGGCCGCCCGGGGGCCGATCACGTAGAGCGGATGCTCGACGATCTTGCGCGGCGAAAACGGGATCAGTTCGAGCGACAGCCGGCCGGCTTCGAGCTTCGAGAAGTCGAGAATATCGTCGAGGATCTCCAACAGGCTGTCGCCGGCGTCATGGATGCCGATCACGGCCTGACGCTGCTCCGCGTCGAGCCTGGTGTCGAGAAGGTTGCTGGTGAGCCCGAGCACCGCGTTCATCGGCGTGCGGATCTCGTGGCTCATCATCGCCAGGAAGCTCGACTTCGCGGCGCTGGCCGCCTCGGCTGCTTCGGCATAGACGGCCTGTTCGTTCCACCATCGTGCGATCGCGATGCTGCCGGTCAGCACGATCAGCGAGGTCAGCACGGACATCACCAGCAGCAGCAGCGCCATGTCCTGCCAGCTCTGCAGCGCGCTCTCCTCGTTCTGCACCACCGTGACCATGACCGGGTAGTTCGGCAGCATGCGCGCGGACCGCAGCCGGGCCTTGCCGCCGGTGGTTTCGCGGACGTTGCCGCCTGCCTGCAACGCCCGCCGTCCGCCGGCTTCCTGCAACGGGCCGGCGCCTTCGCGATGCGGATAGGTCGCCAGCACGACGTTGTCACTGCGGACCAGCGAGGTTTCCGTATCGGGCCCGAGCGTCGTCGCGGCGAAGAAATTCTCGAAATACTGCTGCGACATCGCGCCGAGCAGCAGGCCGATGAACTGGCCGTCGGGGCCGTTCAGCCGCCGGGCGATGTAGATGTTCCAGGCGCCCGTGCCTCGGTTTCGCACCGGCATGCTGACGAAGGTCTCGAGGCTGCTGTCGGTGCTGAGCGCCTTGAAGTAGTCGCGGTCCGAGACGTTGACTTCAGGAATTGGCCAATAGCGGGAGAAATTGAGCAGCTTTCCGCGATCGTCGATCATCGTCACCGCGTCGATCTGCGGCAGCCCGCTCACTTTTTCCTTGAGCAGCATGTGAGTGGTGTAGTCCGACATCGCCAGCCGATACGACTCGCTGTCGGTCACGCCGCGGCGTGCCAGATAGTCGCTGACGCTCGACAGCACGAGGTCGAGGGACTTGAACGAGCGGTCGGCCTCTTCGGCGAGCGTGAGGCTGTAGCGCTGCAGGTTGGATTCCGCGGTCCGCACGATGCTTTCGCGCAGATTGCTCAGGAACACCACGTTGGTGCTCATGATCGAGACGATCAGTGCGATCGCCACGAGCCGCAGCGCGATCTGCGATCGCTTGAGCCGGGGGCGGATGGAGGTCGGAAGCTCGCTCATGGCCCGGCCCGCTGGTCGTCCGGTGCCAGCGCGGGTTTGAGCAGTCGCTTCCAGCGGACGATCTCGTCGTCGACCAGACGG
>NZ_JBMDXE010000145.1:0-12722 GCF_048594845.1 Rhodopseudomonas sp.
GTGGCAGAGCATTGTGCTCGGCTTGGCCGGCGTGCTGGTCGGCCTGATGGCGGCGGCCTTCGTAGTTCGCCGCACGGTGGGGCCGCTGAGCGCGATCACCGCCGCGATCCGCTCGCTCGCCGCGGGTCGCCAATATACTGCGATCCCGGCGACCGATCTCAAGAACGAGATCGGCGACATCGCGCGTGCTGCCGAGGTGTTCCGCCGAACCCTCGTCGAGGCCGACACGGCGCGCGAGGCGGCGGTGCGAGCGCTGGCCGAACAGCGGCTGGCCGAGGAGAGCTACCGCAAGCTGTTCGAAGGATCGATCGACGGCATCTACGTCACCACGCCGGAGGGCGCTCTGCTCAACGCAAACCCGGCATTGGCGCGGATGATGGGCTACGAGACGCCTGCCGAGCTGATGCGCGCCGCGGCCGACATCGCCGGAGACATCTATGTCGATCCGAACAAGCGGACGGAGTATCGCGCCTTGATGGAGCGGGACGGCATGGTCCGCGAGTTCGAGTACCAGGCCCGCAAGTGCAACGGCGAGATCCTGTGGCTGTCCGACAGCGCCAGCGCGATCCGCGACGAGACCGGCACGGTGGTTCGCTACGAAGGCGCGGTCCGCGACATCACGGATCAGAAGCGCGCCGAAACCGCGGTCGCCGAAGGACGGCGGCTCTTGCAGCAGGTGATCGATACGGTGCCGGCGGTGATCAACGTCAAGGACACCGAACTGCGCTATCTGCTGATGAACCGCTATATGGCGACGATCTTCGGTGTCGATGCGAAGGACGCTATCGGCCGCACCACTGCCGATCTGATGTCGCGCTACGGCTCGCATAAGACAGACGCCAACGACAAGAAGGTCTTGGCGACCGGCGAGGGGCTCGGGTTCTACGAAGAGGAATACCGCGACGTCAGCGGCGCGATGAGGCAGTGGCTGGTCAACAAGATGCCGCTGAAGGATTCCGAGGGCCGGATCGAACGAATCGTGACGGTGGCGCTCGACATCGGCGAACGCAAGCGTGGCGAACTGGAGATGCGGCAGGCCAAGGATGCCGCCGAAGCCGCGCTGCGCAATCTGCGCGAGACCCAGCAATCGCTGATCGAGGCCGAGAAGCTGGCTGCGCTCGGACGTCTCGTTGCCGGCGTCGCGCACGAGGTCAACAATCCAGTCGGCATCAGCCTGACGGTGGCGTCGGCCCTCGACCGCAAGGCCTCGGTGTTCGCCTCCGAAGTCGAGCGAGGCGAGCTGAAGCGTTCTCGGCTCAATGAATTTCTCGCCAGCACGCGCGACGCTTCGGCGCAACTCGTCGCCAATCTCAATCGGGCGGCGGAACTGATCCAGTCGTTCAAGCAGGTCGCCGCCGACCGCAACTACTCGGATCAGCGAATTTTCGATCTCGGCGACCTGACCGAGCAGGTGGTGATGAGTCTGCGGCCAGGCCTGCGCAAGCAGAACCTGACGCTCAACGTTCAGTGCGAGCCGGGCCTGTCGATGAATTCCTATCCCGGGCCATACGGGCAAGTCCTCACCAACCTGTTTCTCAATTCGGTTGCGCACGCGTTTCCCGACGGTCGTCCCGGGATCGTGGAGATCGTGGTGCGTGCTGCGGGGCCGAAGAGCGTGGAGGTCCTGTACTCGGACGACGGCTGTGGCATGAGCCTTGATGTGCGGCGGCGCGCATTCGATCCGTTTTTCACCACCCGGCGCGACCAGGGCGGCACCGGGCTCGGTTTGCACATCGTCTACAGCATCGTCACCAACCGGCTCGGCGGAAGGCTGGAGCTGGTCTCCGAGCCGGGCAACGGTACGCGCATTCAGATGATCCTGCCGCGGGCGGCGCCGCAGGAGGTTGCTGAGGTGCCGGTGGCGAGTGCGCGTGCCTGACTGAGCATTCAGGCCGTGTCAGCCGAGCAGCACAGACTGCTGCCAATGGCAGGGTTCTTGCTTTGCTGAACTGCAGGTCAGTTAGAGAGCCGGAGCCGACGATGCAGACCGCGTTCGCACCCCAGCCCCACCGCACCGTCGAGTCGTTCCAGAGTGGTGTGCGGCAGGTCTGCGGCAACTATACGGTGCGGACCGCGCGGACTGGACAGGGCTGGGGTGAGTTTCCATTCGCGGCGCGGACCGGCCTGCTGCGCGGCGAGGCGGCAACGGAGCTCGCTTATGTGCGCCTTGCCGGCGTCGAGGTCGAACGAACGGCCGAGCAAATCCGCGGCGACTTCGTCGATCACTTCGTGCTCACGATGCAGTTTGCCGGCACCGCCGAGATGACCCAGGGCGGAGCCAAAGCCTTGCTGCGTCCCCGCGATATCTTCGTCAGCGACGCAACCCGGCCAAGCCGGTTCGGCTTCGCCGGGTATGACGCCGAGCAGGTGTCGTTGCACATTCCGCGCAGCGAAGGTGTCGCCAGATTCGGCAAGTTGCTCAATGGACCGACGCTGATCCGCGGCGACAGCGGCTTTGCGGTGGCGCTGAAAGTGCTGATGCTGCGCCTGGCGCGACAGCTGGCCGGCGCTCGAGTCGAGAATATTTGGGAGGCGAACGATCGAGCCGACGAACGGACTGAGGAGGATCCGTCCGGGGATCTGCGCGAGGCTCTGTTTGCGGTGCTGACCAGCGCGCTGCTTGATGCGAGAGACGGCCGTGCTGCGCGCGATACGCACGACCGGGTGTATGACGAGGCCCTCGGTATCATCCATCGGCAGGCGGGCGATCCGGCGTTCGGTGCCGGCGAACTGTGCCGAGAGCTGGGTATCAGCCCCCGCCAATTGCAGCGCAGCTTTGCCCGCCACGGCGACAGTGCGCGCGAGCAAATTCTGACGACGCGGCTCGAGCGGGCGCGCCGGCGGATTCTCAGCGATCCAGAGGTGACGGTCAGCGAGATCGCCTACGCGTCGGGCTTCAACGACCTGTCGTTCTTCTACCGCGCCTACCGCCGGCATTTCGGCTCGTCGCCGGGCGAGCGGCGCTGAGCCTGCGGGTTCGCGTCGCATTAGTCCCAAAGGTCGGTCGCATCCGTCGATGTCGTCCGTTGTCTGGTGATCCTAGCTTCTTCGGCGCTTCGAACCGGAGAAGGGGAGCCATGAACCAGCAGATCCAGCAAAGCGTGCTCGACGGGCCGCTGTTTCCGATGATCATCGGCGGCAAAACGGTCGCGACCGGCAGCAGCTTCGCCGTTACGAATCCGGCCAATGGCGAGATCGTCGGCTACGCGCCGGAAGCCGAGCCCTCGGACCTCGATGCAGCCGTCGCGGCGGCAGCCGAGGCCTTCAAGAGGTGGTCAGCCACCGACGACTCGGTCCGTGCCGCGGCGTGCCTGGCGATCGCCGACCGCATCGAGGCACATGCCGAGGAATTGGCGCGGCTCATCACGCTGGAGCAAGGTAAGCCGCTGGCCGGCATCGGTTCGATGTTCGAAGTGCAGGGCGCCGTCGGTTGGAGCCGCTACACCTCGACGCTGTCGCTCGCTCCCGAAGTGCTTGCGTCCGGCGAGGGCGGTCATGTCGAAAAGGTGCGCAAGCCGCTCGGCGTCGTCGGCTCGATCACGCCCTGGAACTGGCCGATGCTGATCGCGGTCTGGCACATCCTGCCGGCGATCCGCTCCGGCTGCACCGTCGTCTCGAAGCCGTCGCCATTCACGCCGCTGTCGACACTTCGGCTCGTCGAGCTGATGAACGAGGTCCTGCCGCCGGGCGTGGTCAATATCGTCACCGGCAGCGACAGCGCCGGCAATCTCGGCGCGGCGATGTCGGCTCATGACGGCATCCGCAAGATCGTGTTCACCGGCTCGACCGCGACCGGCCAGCGCATCATGCGCTCCGCCGCCGACACGCTGAAGCGGCTGACACTGGAGCTCGGCGGCAACGATGCCGGCATCGTGCTGAACGATGTCGATCCGCAGGCGATCGCCGAGGGCTTGTTCTGGGGCGCCTTCATCAACGCCGGCCAGACCTGCGCGGCGCTGAAGCGGCTCTACGTGCATGCCGACGTTTACGACGCCGTGTGTGACGCCCTGACCGCGGTTGTTGCCAACGTCCGTGTCGGCAACGGTCTCGACCACGGCACGATGCTTGGACCGATCTCCAACAAGATGCAGTTCGACAAGGTCGTGGCGTTGGTCGAGAGCGCAAAAGCAAAGGGGCGCGTGCTGATCGGCGGCACGCCTGGCGAAGGTCTGTTCTTCCCGCCGACGCTGATCGCGGATCTCGAAAACGGCGATCCGCTGGTCGATCAGGAGCAGTTCGGTCCGGTACTGCCGATTATCAAATACACCGATATCGAGGAAGCGATTGCTGCCGCCAATGCTAATCCTTCGGGGCTTGGCGGATCTGTGTGGTCGGCCGATCCGCAAAAGGCGCGCGCGGTGGCGGCGCGGCTCGAGTGCGGCACGGCCTGGATCAATCAGCACGGCATGATCCGTCCCGATGCGCCGTTCGGCGGCACCAAGATGTCCGGCCTCGGCGTCGAGTTCGCCCAGGACGGTCTGCACGAATACACCGATCTCCAGATCGTTATCTCCTGAGGGCAGCGTCATGACTGACAAGATGAACCGTCGCCAATTTATCGGCCGCACTGCTGTGGCGGCTGGCGTTCTCACCGTCACCGGCGGACTTCCCGGCGCGTCGATCAACACCGCCGAGGCGCTCGACGCGAGCTACGACTACATCATTTGCGGCGCCGGCAGCGCCGGCTGCGTGCTCGCCAATCGCCTGACCGAAAACGGCGCACGCGTGCTGCTGATCGAGGCGGGCGGGCCGGACGATAGCGAGAAGATCTCGACCCCGATCCGCGTCATCGAGCTGTGGAATTCGCCTTACGACTGGGCGTATTGGACGACGCCGCAGAAGCACGCCAACAATCGCCGCCTGTATTGGCCGCGCGGCAAGACGCTCGGCGGCTCGTCGTCGCTGAACGGCATGATCTATGTGCGCGGCGCGCCGACCGATTACGATCGCTGGGCGAAATGGGGCAACGAGGGTTGGGACTGGAAGAGCGTGCTGCCTTACTTCCTCAAGTCCGAGGATTATGATGGCGAGCCGTCTGAATATCACGCCAAAGGCGGCTTGCTGCATGTGACGTCGGAAGTGCGGCCGCACCCGGTCAACGTCGCGATGATGGAGGCCGCGGTGCAGGCTGGCCATCCTTACAATCCCGATTGCAACGGGCCGAGCCAGCTCGGCGTCGGCTTCTGCGATCTCAACACGCGCGATGGCCTGCGCCAATCCACGGCGGTGGCGTTCCTGCGGCCCGCGCTCGAACGTCCCAATCTAACGCTGATCACCAACGCGCGCGTCCACAAGGTCGAGATCGAGAACGGCCGCGCGACCGGCGTCACCTATATGCAGCAGGGTGGCATGCATACGGTGACGGCGGCCCGCGAAGTGATCGTCTCGGGCGGCGCGATCGAAAGTCCGCGCATTCTGATGCTGTCCGGCATCGGTCCGCGCGCGCAACTCAAGAAGCTCGGGATACCCGTGAAGAAGGATCTGCCGGGCGTCGGCCAGAATCTGCACGACCACACGCTGCTGCCGGTGACGTGGGAAGCCTCCAAGCCGGTACCGCCGCCGAACAATATGGGCGTCACGCCGCTGCACGTGCAGCTGTTCGCCAAGTCCTCACCCGCACGGCCCGAGCCGGACATGCAGCCGCTCGGCCTGTTTGCGCCGTACTACGCGCCGGAGCAGGACGCCTCGGTGAAGAACGCCTTCACCTTCAATGCGGGCGGCGTCAAGCCGACCTCGCGCGGTGAAGTCCGGTTGACCTCAGCCGATCCGGCGGCGGACATCCAACTCGACATCAACGTGCTGGCCACCGAGTACGACGTCGCTACGCTCGTGACCTGCGTGAAGATGCTGCGCAAGGTTGCGGAGCAACCCGCACTGAAAGCTTGGATCAAGCGCGAGATCTATCCGGGACCCGCCGCCAAGACCGACAAGCAACTCGCCGACTACGCCCGCTCGGCGGTGATGTCGTATCATCATCAGTGCGGCACCTGCAAAATGGGCACGGACAAGATGGCGGTGGTCGATCCGCATCTGCGGGTTCATGGTGTCGCCGGACTGCGCGTGGTCGATGCCTCGATCATTCCGGAGGTCACGACCGGCAACACAAATGCGCCGACCATCATGATCGCCGAAAAGGCTTCGGACATGATCAAGGCCGCGCTTGGCTGATTGTCGAAAAGGGAAGTGGCCGTTTGCGCAATCCGCGGCGCGAACGGTCCTGGACGGAGGCGGCGTAAGCTCGGGCGGAAGACTAATCGGCCGGCGCGAGCCAGCGCAGCGTTGCCCTGAAGAGCTGGCTCGACTTTCCGACCAGCGCGGTGCCCTGCATCGTCGCCGAGGTGTCGGTCCATGTTCCGGACACGCCGATGCCGACCGGTTCCTTCTGTCCGCCGAACAGCGGATTGGCGTCCGGGCTCGGCGTGTGCTGGCTGACGGTGACTTCACCCTTGAAGGTGCTGCCCGACGTTACGTAAGTGCCGGTGTAGAAGAGATACGCGTCGCCGCCGAGGATCTTGCCGTTCAGGAACAGCGCCACGCCACTGCCTTTGCCGGAACGACCGTCCAGCAGATCGGCATGGATCGAATACAGGCCGTTCCTCATCGCGTCTCCTGCGCCCCGTCGCCGGCGTCACCCACAGTTGCAAAATTATGCCAAAGCTCGTTCGCGGCCGTCAACGCGGCACGCGCACGCAAACCGGCCCGGTTGCTGCGCTGCGACCGGCCGAAGGAGTGCGGCGGTCAGGACGATCAGTCGCGGTAAGATTCCGCGACGGGTTAATCCCGATGCTTGTGAGGCGGGGAGAGGGGCGACAAGACAAGGCCCGGTGCGGGATCGCGCCGGGCCTTGGACCGTTACGATGCGGGCGTCGCGGAGCTACGCGGCGCGCACGGTGCTGAGAAATCTGCCGACTTCCGTCTTGAGCCGGTTGCTGTCTCCGGACAGCGACTGCGCCGCAGTCAGCACCTGCGAGGAGGCGGAGCCTGTCTCGCTGGCACCGCGCTGCACGTCGTTGATGTTGGCGGAAACCTGTTGGGTTCCTTGCGCGGCTTGTTGGACGTTGCGGGAGATCTCCTGCGTCGCCGCGCCCTGTTCTTCGACGGCCGAAGCGATGGTCGAGGCGATCTCGGACAGTTTTTCGATGGTGCCGCTGATCTCGCGGATCGCGCCGACCGATTCCTGCGTCGCGCTTTGAATGCTGGTGATCTGCTGGCTGATATCACCGGTCGCCTTTGCGGTCTGCTCGGCGAGGGCTTTGACCTCGGAGGCCACCACAGCAAAACCACGCCCCGCCTCGCCGGCGCGGGCCGCCTCGATCGTGGCGTTGAGGGCGAGCAGATTGGTCTGGCCGGCGATCTGATTGATCAGTTCGACGACATCGCCGATACGCGCGGCAGCCTGGGTCAACTCGCTGACGCGATCATTGGTCACGCGGGCCTGGCTGACCGCATCGTTGGCCATGCGGGCCGATTCTTGAACCTGCCGGCTGATCTCGTTGACCGACGAGGACAGTTCTTCGGTCGCCGAGGCCACCGATTGCACATTGGTCGAGGCTTCCTCGGATGCCGCCGCGACCATCGTAGTCAGCTCCTGCGCGCGCTCGGCGGTTGAGGTCAGCGTCGAAGCCGAGGCCTCGAGCTCGGTGGAGGCCGACGACACCGTCTCGACGATCTCGCCGACCGCCGCTTCGAAGTTGTCGGCGAGCTGGATCATCTCCGCTTTGCGACGCTGCGCCGCGACTTGTTCCTGCCTGGCCTGAGCCTCGGCCTCTTCGCGGGCTTTCTGCTCGGCGTTCTTGCCGATGATGACGACGGTCTTGGCGATATCGCCGACCTCATCACCGCGGGTCGCGCCGGGAATTTCCGCATTGACTTCGCCGGCCGCGATGCGGCCGAGCGCGCCATTCAGCCGCGTCAGCGGGCGGGCGACGCCGATGAAGGTGAAGATCACCGAGCCGATCAGCGCGATCATCACGATGGTCGCGAGAATGAAGCTGACGCGATTGACCTGGGAGAGTTCCTGATCGGCATTGGCCTTGGCGTCGAGATAGTTCTTGCTCGACTCATCCACGGCTTCTCGCATCAGTCCGGCTGACTGATTGGCCGTCGATAGCAGGCTGGCGGCCTGCTCCATCTTGATGACCTCATTCTTCAGCGCCTCGTTCGTCAGACTGGTGAACGAGGCCGCGCTTGCCAACAGTTGATCCACGGCAGCGCTCAACGATCGATCGTTCGTGAGAGTCTTCAACCTCGAGAGCGCGTCGGTGACGTCCTTCGATCGAACGTCGGCCAGCTTTCGCTGCTCTTCCTCTCCGGTGGAGGTGAAGCGCCAGGCGGCAGCGCGGACAGCGTTGAAGTTTGTATCAGCCTCGAGGAGAGTCTTCTCGACCTCCAGTCGCCCCGAGATCGCTGGCGAGACCCGCAGGGCGTCGAGCGATTTGCCCCATTCGCTCGAAGCTGCATTGCGCTTCGCCGTGATATCGAAAATCTGCTTGATCGTCGCAACTTGCGCGGCCGCATACGTCTCGTAATCTTTGACGAGTGCGCTGATTTTTTCGAGGCGCGCTTTGTTCTCAGGAATGATCGTTCGTTGGGTTGCTCCGGCGAGTTCCTTGCTGATCCGCGCGGTCATCTCGTTCAGCGTCGCCGCAGCCTTGTCGACGTCGGGAATGTTTTTGGCCAGCCGGATATCTCGGACTGCGAGTTGCATCCGACGCAGTGCGATGTTGGCTTCGAGGGTGTGCTCGTTGATGTATTGTTGCCCCGCGGCGACGGCATTGGCCGCGTCGATTTTACGTTCGGCAACGATCTGGTTGAACACCATGGCGCCGCTGAGTAGTACGCCGATCAGGCCAGCGAGTCCGAGCTTGTTACCGATGCGGTCGAATTTCATGATGTTGAGCCTCGAATCCGGAGATGCCGGTGTGCTCGCAATCTGGAAGTGACCAATTAGCGAAAGGTGAAATCGAATCTGCGTACGATTACCAGTTAGTAGTGGTATCAAAGTAGTTGTGAACAATCTTTGCGGCCAATAGACGAGATGTACGTGGTCTCGGCCACGGAATGATCCGAGGGTGCGCAGCACAACGCGGTGATTTGGCGCAGGCCGGTTGATCCGCGCTTCCTGGGGATAATCCGGGGCGCGGCGGTGTGGAGTGTCGGCAATTGACCGCCCGGATGGGATCGCGGAAGCTCGGTTCTCGTGTCAGGTGCGCAGGAAGGGACAGCGCGTTGAGCCTCACAACCCATCTGGTCGTGATCGATCCACAGAACGACTTCATGGACATCCGGGCGGCCGAGGGGGATCCGGTCGGCCTTGCCCTGCCGGACGGCACGCGCTTCCGCTCGACGCTGCCGGTGCCGGGGGCGCTGGAGGACATGGCGCGGGTCGCCGCGATGATCGACCGGCTGGGCGCACGGCTCGACCGGATTCACGTCACGCTGGATACGCACCGGGTCATCGACGTTGCCCATCCGGCGTTCTGGCGCGATCCAGCCGGGGCGCCGCCGCCGCCGTTCACCCTCATCACCCGTGCGGACGTCCAGTCCGGGGTCTGGTCGCCGCGTCGTCCGGAATGGCGATCGCGGATGCTGGACTACACCGCCGAGCTGGAGCTCGCCGGCAAGTTCGTGCTGATGATCTGGCCGGAGCACTGCCTGGTAGGCAGCTGGGGCCATAATGTCACCGACACTCTGCGCAGTGCGCTAGCGGCCTGGGAGCGAGGGCAGGGCGTCCCGACCGAGTTCGTCGCCAAAGGGCTCAACACCTTCACCGAGCATTACGGCGCGCTGATCGCTGAAGTGCCCGATCCGTCCGATCCGGCGACCCAGCTCAACCGCGACTTCGTCGCGACGCTGCAGCAAGCCGATATTATTGCCATTGCGGGCGAGGCGTCCTCGCACTGTGTCGCCACCACCGTGCGCCAGCTCGTCGATCATATCGGCGAGCAGCATGTACCCAAGGTCCACATCCTGACCGACTGCATGTCGCCGGTGCCGCCGTCGCCGGGCTCCCCGGATTTCCCGGCGATCGCCGAACAGTTCCTCGCCGACATGGCGGCGCGGGGCGTGGTGCTGACGACTTCTGATGCGTTTCTGAGCTGAAAGCTGGGAGCCCGCCGACCTGGGGGCGGGCAGATGGCGCGCTCGGAAGGATTCGAACCTCCGACCCTCGGAATCGAAATCCGATGCTCTATCCAGCTGAGCTACGAGCGCCTGGGTTGTCCGCAGCCGCGATGCGGTGGGACGAGTGGCCGATTACAGCATTTCTGCGGGGATTTACAGGGGGGCTGGCGGAATTGCCCAGGTTTTGGCTGCCCATGTTTTCGCCGGAATGCGATGCTTAACGATTTCCAAACATTGTGAAGCCAGAGTGTCGGCCAGACGGTGCGGGTCCGCCGTCGTCCTGTCCTTCGACGTCCCGATTGCCGTTGTCCATGCGAAGACTGCTTCCGTCGCTGCTGCTCCCCCTGGTGCTGATGGTGTCGCCGGCGCACGCCGATCTGCGCATTACCCGCGACCACGGCGGCTACGTCACCGAGTACAAGGCCAAATACGAGCGCATCCGCGACCGCCGCGAGCGGGTCATCATCGATGGCATCTGCAATTCGGCCTGCACGATGGTGTTCGGCATCGTGCCGCTGAACAAGATTTGCGTCACGCCGCGGGCCAGCCTCGGCTTCCATCTCGCCTATTACGACAAGGCCTTCACCTTCGGCATCAAGGTCAACAGCTCGGAGGGGACCGACGAGCTGATGAGCTATTATCCTCAGCCGGTTAAGGACTGGATCCGCCGCAACGGCGGGCTCACCAACGAGATGAAGAAGATCAAGAACGGCGTCGAGCTCTGGAAGATCGTCGACCCGTGTCCTGAGGATTTTTAATGGCGCGCAGGCCGCATCCGCTTGCCGTCGCTTCATTCGCCATCCTGTCGGCTGCACCTGCGTCGCGTTGACGCATTAATCGTTGCGGCGCGTTCGCCGATCAGGCACTCAGGTGGTGCATGACAACCTCCACTGACCATCTGGCCGCGCGCGCGGCGCCGGCGATCTTCGTGGTGCTTTGGAGTACCGGCTTCGTTGGCACAAAATACGCGCTGACCGGCGCCGAGCCGCTAACCTATCTGACGCTGCGGATGGTGCTGGTGGTGGCGCTGATGGCGATCATCGCGCTGATCACGCGGCCACGCTGGCCGAACCTCGCCGGCATCGGCCACAGCATCGTCGCCGGACTGCTGGTGCACGGCGTCTATCTCGCTGGCACCGCGATTGCGATCGCACATTCGGTGCCGGCTGGACTTTCGGCGCTGATCCCCGGGCTGCAGCCGATCCTGACCTCGACGCTGGCCAATCGATGGCTCGGCGAACGCGTCACGCCTCAGCAATGGCTGGGGCTGGCGCTGGGGCTCGGCGGCGCGCTGATGATCATGCATAACCGCAGCATCAGCGGCGATGCGGGCTGGGGCTGGCTGGCGTCCGGCTGCTCGCTGATCAGCATCACGCTCGGTACCCTTTATCAGAAGCGGTTCTGCAGCGGCATCGACTGGCGCGCCGGCAACATCGTGCAGTTTCTCGCCGCGATGGCGCTGTTCGGCGTCGGCGCGCTGCTGTTCGAAACCCGTGAGGTGCGCTGGACGGCGGAATTCCTGCTGGCGTTGACCTGGCTGGCACTGGTGCTGTCGATCGGCTCGATCGGTCTGCTGTACTGGCTGATCCGCCGCTCGGCCGCGACCTCGGTGGCAAGCCTGTTCTACCTGGTGCCGGCCGTCACCGCCCTGATGGCCTTCGTGCTGTTCGACGAGCGTCTCGACGCTGTCGCCATCGCCGGCATGGCGATCTGCGCCGCGGCTGTGTTTCTGGTGAATCGCACACGGGTGTAGCAGGGCGACGTCGGAAGGGGCGCGAGCAGCTCGGCTGCCATCGCTGACCTCGAACTCAATCTTCAACAGCGACGCACCATTTTTTCTCGCGGCTCCAATGAGCGCGAGTTGTGCACCCGTCGCTTTCCCGCGAGTGGAGGCGCGCCGGTCGGCGCAAAGGTGGTGAGGATCGCGATGGCTTTGCGGACGATTGCGCAGCCGTCTTCCGGCCCGCCCGCCGCGGCGATGTTCGGCTGTCGGGTCGGTGCTTCCGGGACAGTCACCATGCACTCCCCACCGCTTGGCGATGCCGAGCGTGTTGGGGAAGGGGCGGTGAGCCGCACAGCGAGCCAACCGAGAAGTTCGAACAGCAAGCTCAACCGTTAAGCCGCACAGCAAAAAGCCTCCGGGCCGGGAGGCCGGAGGCTTCTGCGATCCGTCTGACTTCGCGAGGAAAGCGGCTCGACGCGCTTACTTCTTGGCCTTCTTGCCGGCCTTCTTCGCAGTCTTCTTGGAGGATTTCTTGCCAGCCTTCTTGGCCGAGCTCTTGGCGGCCTTCTTGGCTTTCTTCGGCGCCTTTTTCGCGGTCTTCTTGGTCGCCTTCTTGGCGGATTTCTTCGCGGCCTTCTTGCCAGCCTTCTTGGCCGGGGCCTTCTTCGCCTTCTTGGCGGTCACTTTCTTGGCGACCTTCTTGGCCGCCTTGCTCACGGCCTTACGGGCTTTCTTGACCACCTTCGTGGTCTCGTCGGCAGCGGTGCTGATGGCGTCGGTCACCTGATCGATCAGCGGCTTTTCGTCGTCCATGTCGTCCCCCAAGGGTTCTAGAGCAGAGTTGTCAGAACTCGGTTTTGCAGAACAGGGTTTGCGG
>NZ_JBMDXE010000146.1:0-14481 GCF_048594845.1 Rhodopseudomonas sp.
GGCCGGATCGCCCTCGGCGATCTTGCGGCCGAAATCCAGCACCACGACGCGGTTGGAGATGTCCATCACCACGCCCATGTCGTGTTCGATCATCACCACCGTCATGCCGAACTCTTCGTTGAGGTCGACGATGTAGCGGGCCATGTCCTCCTTCTCTTCGAAGTTCATGCCGGCCATCGGCTCGTCGAGCAGGATCAGCTTCGGCTCCAGCGCCATCGCGCGGGCGAGTTCGACGCGCTTGCGCAGGCCGTAGGAAAGCGTACCGGCGGTCGCCTTGCGCACCGACTGCAGGTCGAGAAAGTCGATGATCTCCTCGACCTTGCGGCGGTGCTCCAGCTCCTCGTGCCGCGCGCCGAGCCAGTACAGCGCGCCGGTGAGGAAGTTGTTCTTCAGCAGGTGATGGCGCCCGACCATGATGTTGTCGAGCACGCTCATGTGGTGAAACAGCGCGAGGTTCTGGAACGTGCGGCCGATGCCGAGCGGGGCGCGCGCGTTCGGCTTCAGCGCGGTGATATCGCGGCCATGATAGAACAGCTGGCCTTCGGTCGGCCGATAGCGGCCGGAGATGCAGTTGACGATGGAGGTCTTGCCGGCGCCGTTGGGGCCGATGATGGAAAACAGCTCGCCGTCGTTCACGGCAAAGCTAACCTCGCTCAGCGCGCGGACGCCGCCGAAACGCAGGGACACATTGCGTACTTCTAACGCGTGTTCCAAACCTGCTTCCTCCCCGAGCATCGGCGTCACGGATTTCGTGACCGCACAGTCATGCTCCCGGCGCTTTGCGCGCCTTATCCGGCGGTTGATCCGCCTTCCGAACCTTATATCAGCCGAATGGCTGATGATATTCGACTATTTTAGCCTGGGGAAAGACACTGGACGCAAGCCGGCTGTTGCGGGCCGCGATGATCGCGCTGGTTCAGGCGGCGGCGACCTCTTGCCGCATGCCACAGGTTGTTCGTGCTGCGATGCAGCACGGGTAACTATCAGGAGCGTCGCCAGATCGTAGCTCGGCCCTGCTGATCAGGCAGGTCGTACGTCGCGGTACGCTTGTAGCGCGTCTGCTCGGCCATGGCGTCGACGATGCCGACCATCCTTGGATACTCCCAGCCCGCCCAGGGCAGCGAATAGCGGCTGTCCGGCGCGTCGATGATGACGACGACATCGGCGGTCGATTGCGCGATCCGCTCGGCCATCAGCTTTCGAACGTCCTCGCGTGTGGGCTGGCTGTCGATGAACGGATCATCGACCAGGCGGTTGCAGCGGCAGCGCTCGCGGATCACCCAGGCGAACAGCTTGCTGGTGCCGAAGGTGGTGAACACCGCGACTTCGCGCGCGCGGTCGAACTCGGGCAGATAAGGACGGACCAGATCGAGATCGGTCGGCCCTTCGGTCGGATGGATGGCGGCGACGTAAGCGGCACTTGGTATCGGCCGGCCGATGGTGACGGCAAGCAGCGACGCGATCGCGGCCGCCGCCACGATGCCCCGCACCCAGACCGATAGCGCGCCACGCAGCCGGCGCAGCAGCAGGGCGGCGCCGACGCCGGTGCAGATCCACACCGCGAACAGCCAGGTCGACATGAAGCGCCCCTGATGCTGCGGATGGATCACCACGCCGATCCAGGCGACGATCGCGAACAGGAACACCACGCGGGCGCCCGGCGCGAGCCGCGGAATGCCGAGCAGGCCGATCAGCGCCAGCGCCGCCACCGGCAGCGCCATCGCCGGCGAGGTGTGGAAGCTGTCGGCGAACACCCGCCAGTAGAACTGGGCGCTGGTCCACAGCGTCGCGTTGGGATCGGGATTATTCGCCGGACCGACGAACCACAGGAAGCGCGACAGCCGGTGCGGCAGCAGGAACGAGATCGCGATCGGAGTGAGATGCCAATACAGCAGCGCGCGTCCCGGCACGCCCAGCGCGGCATCGATCGCGGCTTTGTTGCGCCACCACAGCAGCGACCACCACAGAAACACCAGCGCATAAGCGAGGGTGGTCAGGTTCTCCGGCGGATACAGCGAGATCGATTTGCCGAACAGCTCCATCGCGGTCGGCCCGCGCGCATAGATGGCGCCGATCAGGATGGCGATCAGTGCGGCCAGGATCAGCAGCGGCTGGCGGACCACGCTGATGATCAGGCTGCCGACCTTGACCCGGCCGAGCCTCCGCGCAAGCCGGAAGCTGCCGTCGCGGTGTTCGGTGGCAAAGGCGATTGCCATCGCGACCAACAGCAGGCCCCAGTAGTTACCTTTGTGGAAGAACAGCAGAGTGAGCAGCACCGCGACCAGCCGCCACCGTGCGGCGCTGGCGGGCTGCGCGAAGGCACGCAGATAGGCCCACAGCGCGGCCGCGGAGAGCCCGGCGCCGAGTCCCTCCAGCATGACGTCTGCACTGATCAGTCGAAAGGCCGGGCTGGCGGCGGTGAGGATCGTAGCGATGGCCGCAGCGAACAGCCCCTCGATCCGGTTGGTGACGAGCCGGCGCGCGATCAGCCAGACGAACGCGATGGTGACGACCCAGCCGATCAGGCTCGGCACGATGGCGAGGCGATGGTCGGGACCGCCGATCAGCAGCACCGCACTTAGCACCAGCCCGTGAAACGGAGGCCAGACCTTGGCTTTCTCGAGTTCGCTGAAGAACCAGGCCGGATCGAGATTGCGGATCGCCAGGGCGAGGTCGAGGCCGAAACTGTAGTGCGAATTTCGGTCGTGATAAAAGGCGCGCCACAAGAGATCGGGCGCGCGATAATACGCCGCCAGCATCATCCCGGCGATGCCGACCGCCACAGCCACAACGATCAGGAACGCCAGCGTGTCGAACCATTGACCCGCTTTCCGCTCGGCATTGCCGCCAAGGCGTGGTGCCGGGGGCTGACCCGTCTGATTTCCGTCTCGCTCGGCGCTCGCCATCGATGTCCCTGGAAGCTGTGGCCGTCCAAACGATTCCGGATCGACCCGGCGCCCCGATAGCACGCCGGCCGCGGCAGCGATAAGGCAGAACGTGTCGCAACTCTTCCGCGGCGGCGGAGGCTGGCGAGTTTCCGGGCCTAGGAACGGCCGGCCGGATCGGCGTAAAGCCGCGACACCACGATGCCGATGAAGATCGAGATCATGGCGGCACTGAAGGCATTCATTGACAGCAGCCCGGCATATTCGCCCGCCAGATAGGCGTGCGGCGGCGCTCCGTAGTGGCCGTGCAGAAACAGCCAGGCCGCAACCGGCAATCCCGCCAGCGGCAGCATGAGGAGCCGCTCGCTCGGGCGAAACAGCACGCTTGCGAGCATCGCGCAGGGCAGCAGAAACAATTCGATGCCGGAAGGTTCGCCCAGCAGCCAGGTGCAGAATACCGTGTTGCCGGTGGCGAACAGCGACAGCGCCACGCGCCCGAGACGCGAATGAATGCGGGCGAGCGCGGGCACGGCGAAGAAGAATGGCGCCGACAGCAGCGTCAGCAGCAGCCACGGCATCCCGCCGAGCCCGGCGACATAAGCAACGTAGAGCGGGTAGAACGGTCCGTTACCGGCCAGCACCAGCGCCACCAGGTTGCCGGTTGCGGCGAGAGGATCAGGATTATCGGCATAGGCGCGAAACCAGTCGGTGGCTCGCGTCAAAGGTGCTGGCAGCATTCAGGCTCACGATCAGTGCAAGGCGCGGTTGGCCCTTCCTGTATCCTAGTCCGGAAAGATCCGGTCAGGAAAGCGGAGGGCTTCCCGCAGCGCCCTGCAACTGCGCCGATCGGCAGCACTGGCGAGGCTGCGCGGCAGGCGGGTGCTGCGTGATGGCTTATGGGGCGCGGGTGGCGAACACCTCCTTGGCGGCGAACAGGCCGTTCAGCGCTGCCGGAAAGCCGGCATAGACCGCCATCTGCATGATGATCTCGGTGACCTCATCGCGGCTCAGCCCGACATTCAGGCCGGCCTCGATGTGGACTTTGAGTTGTGGCGTGGCATTGCCCATCGCGGTCAGCGCGGCGATGGTTGCAATCTCTCTGGCGCGCAGGTCGAGGCCGGGGCGGCTGTATATGTCGCCAAAGGGAAACTCGATCAGGTACCTGGCGAAGTCCGGCGCGATATCAGCCAAAGCGTCGACCACCTTCTGGCCGGCCTCGCCGTCAATTGCCGCGAGCGCGCGCAGGCCACGCTCGAATCTTTCCTGCGGGTCGGATAGCTGTTGCGTCATCGTCCACCTCCACCTTGCTGGCGCCGGCCGCATAGCCGGCGATCTTGGTGTCGAGGACGGTCAGACAGGCCTTCAGTTCGGCGACATGCGCCTGCACCTTGGCCCGGTGCTGCTGGAGCAGGACGCGGCGGGCATCCTCGGTGGCAGCCCCGCGGGCGCGGAGTTTGGCGTAGCGCAGCATGTCCCGGATCGGCATCCCGGTGGTCTTGAGACGACCGAGAAATTCGATCCAGACCAGGATCGACGCGTGGTAGTCACGCTGGCCGGATGAATCGCGCGAGGCGCGCGGCAACAGCCCGATGCGCTCGTAATAACGCAGCGTATGAGCCGTCAGTCCGGTCCGCCTGGCGAGATCTCCGATCTTCATGGCTTGCTCTGTCCGTCACGACGCCCTGTTGCTACAGGTTAGAGCGCGCTCGAAGTCAAGCGCGAAGACGCGAGCAGATCGCGCGTGGCCGTGGTGGCTGTCGTCGGCGGCTCAGACCTCGAGCCATTCCTTGCGGACGGCGGCGTTGCTCTTGAGGTCGTCTGGGGTGCCCTCGAACACGATCTTGCCGTGGCCCATCACGTAGAGCCGGTGCGAGATTCTCATCGCGATCGACAGCTTCTGCTCGACCAGCAGAATGGCGACGCCGCGACGGGCGATTTCGGCGATCAGGTCGCCGACCTGCTGCACGATCAGCGGCGCCAGGCCTTCGGTCGGCTCGTCGATCATCACCAGTTCGGGATCGCCCATCAGCGTCCGGCAGATCGTCAGCATCTGCTTCTCGCCGCCGGACAGCACGCCGGCCGGCGTGTCGGCGCGCGCCTTGAGGTTGGAGAACATGTCGAGCATGTCGTCCAGCCGCCACTTGCCGGGATTGCGCGGGTTCTTAACGCCGAGCATCAGGTTCTGACGAACCGTCAGGCCCGGGAAGATGTCGCGATGCTCCGGCACGTAGCCGAGGCCGAGATGCGCGATCTTGTAGCTCGGCAGCCCGGCGATGTTCTTGCCCTTGAACAGGATGGTGCCGTGCGGCGGCACTTCGCCCATCACTGCTTTGACTGTGGTGGAGCGGCCGACGCCGTTGCGGCCGAGCAGGCTGACCACTTCGCCGGCGCCGATCCGCATGTCGACACCCTGCAGGATGTGGCTCTTGCCGTAATAGGCGTGCAGGTCCTTGATCTCAAGCATCAGGCCGCTTCCTCGCCGAGATAGGCTTCCTTGACCTTGGGATTGCCGCGGATTTCGTCCGGCGTGCCGGAGGCGATCACCTGGCCGTAGACCAGCACCGAGATCCGATCGGCGAGGCCGAACACCACGCTCCTGTCGTGCTCGACGATCAGCAGCGTGCGGCCCTCTGTGAGGCGGCGGATCAGCGCCACGGCACGTTCGGTCTCGGCGTTGCTCATGCCGGCGGTCGGCTCGTCGAGCAGGATCACGTTGGCGCCGCCCGCGATGGTGATGCCGATTTCCAGCGCGCGCTGCTCGGCGTAAGTGAGCAGGCCGGCCGGGATGTCCCGTCGCGAGGTGAGGTGGATGTCCTCGAGGATCTGCGCCGTGCGTTCGCGCACTTCGGGCAGGTTGTCGACGTTCTTCCAGAACGCGTAGCGGTGCCCGGTCGCCCACAGCACGGCGCAGCGCAGATTTTCCCACACCGTCATGTTGGCGAACACGTTGGTGACCTGGAACGAGCGCGACAGGCCGCGGCGGTTGATCTGAAACGGCCGCAACCCGGAGATTTCCTCGCCGCGCAGCAGGATGCTGCCGGAGGTCGGCTTCATGTAGCCGCTGATCAGGTTGAAGGTAGTCGACTTGCCGGCGCCGTTCGGGCCGATCAGTGCGTGGCGCTCGCCCTGGGCGACCGACAGCGTCACGTTCTGGATCACCTTGGTGATGCCAAAACTCTTCTCGACGTTGGTGAGTTCGATAGCGGCGGTCATGCGGCGTGCACCTTGGCGCGGGCGGCGGTCAGCGTGGTGTCCCAGCTTTCGGCAACGCGCTTCCACGCCATCCGGGACAGGATGAAGCCGACGACGATCAGCGCGGCCGAGGCGGCCCAGGTCAGCGGGCTGGCGGCATTGAACGGGATGCCGAACGCGACCCGGCTCGGATCCTCGTGCGGATTGACCGTGTAGTGCACGATGGTCTCGATCATCAGCATCAGCCCGGTGCACAGCGCCAGCGTCGGCAGCGCGGCGAGCAGATAGCTCGGCAGCATCCGGCTCAGCATGCCGGCCCGCACCAGCGGCCGGTGCATCATCAACAGGCCGGTGATGCCGCCGGGCGCGAACACCACAACGGCGATGAAGAACAGGCCGAAATACAGCTGCCAGACCTGGGTCAGGTCGCTCAGCACCAGCGACAGCACGGTGACGAAGATCGCGCCGACGATCGGGCCGATGAAGAAGCCGATGCCGCCGATATAGGCTGCGAACAGCACGGTGCCGGACTGCACCGCGCCGAGATAGGCGGAGTTGGCGATCTCGAAATTGATCGCCGCCAGCGCCCCGGCGATGCCGGCGAAGAAGCCGGAGAAGCAGAAGGCGAGGTAGCGCACGACGTGCGGATCGTAGCCGACGAACTGCACGCGCTCGGGGTTGTCGCGGACCGCGTTGCACATCCGGCCGAGCGGGGTGCGGGTCAGCGCGTACATCGCGATCATCGCGATCAGCGTCCAGGCTGCGATCATGTAATAGATCTGGATCTGCGGACCGAACGACAGCCCGAACACCTTGAACAGCTTGGCGCGGTTGGCCGAAATGCCGGCCTCGCCGCCGAAGAAAGTGCGCAGGATCAGCGCCGAGGAGGCGACCAGCTCGGCGAGGCCGAGCGAGATCATCGCGAACGCGGTGCCGGAGCGTTGCGTCATCACCCAGCCGATCAGCGCGGCGAAGAACAGTCCGGCCAGGCCTCCGATCAGAGGCACGACCGGCAGCGGGATCGCCCACTTGTTGAAGCCGAGGAAGTTGATGGTGTGGATCGCCAGGAAGCCGCCGAGCCCGTAATACACCGCGTGGCCGAACGACAGCATGCCGGTCTGGCCGAGCAGGATGTTGTAGGACAGCGCGAAGATGATCGAGATGCCGACCAGGCTGAAGGTCGTCAGCGAGCCGCCGGAGGAAAACACCTGCGGCAGCACCAGCAGGATCAGCGCGGCGGCGATCCAGGTCCCGTAGAATTTCAGCCGGTCGGACACGGCCGGCCGTGGCGGCGCCACGCGAGCAGCGAGGTCGGTCATGTTTCGCGAGTTCCCAACAGCCCCATCGGCCGGAAGATCAGGATCAGCACCAGCAGCAGATATGGAATGATCGGCGCGATCTGCGCGACCGTCACGTTCCAGATGTCGCTGAGCCAGGATTGCGCCAGGTCGGGACCGAGCGGTCCGAACAGCGAAGCGAGCGAGCCGTTGATCGAGACGGCGAAGGTCTGCACCAGGCCGATCAGCAGCGAGGCGATGAAGGCGCCGGGCAGCGAGCCGAGTCCGCCGACCACGACGACAACGAACAGGATCGGCCCGAGCAGCGCCGCCATGTTCGACTGCGTCACCAGCGACGGGCCGGCGATCACGCCGGCGACGGCAGCCAGCGCAGTGCCGACGCCGAACACCAGCATGAAGATGCGTTCGACGTTATGGCCGAGATGCGCCACCATATGCGGATGCGTCAGCGCCGCCTGCACGATCAGGCCGATGCGGGTCTTCTTCAGCGCCAGCAGCAGGCCGATGAAGATCACCACCGACACCGCCAGCATGAACATCTTGTAGGCAGGGTAGTTGGTCGAAAAGATCGTGAAGGCGGGGAAGTCGAGCAGCGCCGGGACGCGGTAGTCGACCGGAATCTTGCCCCAGATGATGCCGACGATTTCTTCGATCGCGAACGCGAGTCCGAAGGTGAACAGCAGTTCGGCGACATGGCCGTTCTTGTGAACGCGGCGCAGACCGAAGCGCTCGACCGCCGCGCCGATCGCGCCGGCCAGCAAGGGAGCGATCAGTAGCGCCGGCCAGAAGCCGAACCACCGGCTGATCTGAAATCCGAAGAAGGCGCCCAGCATATAGAAGCTGGCATGGGCGAAGTTCAGCACACCGAGCATGCTGAAGATGACGGTGAGCCCGCTTGCCATCAAAAACAGCAGCATCCCGTACAGAACGCCGTTGAGGGTGGAGATGACGATCAGCTCGAGCACGTTTCTGCCTGCAACTGAGGGGAGGGCCTAGAGCAGTTCTCCCCGCTTGCGGGGAGAGGTCGGATTGCGCAGCAATCCGGGTGAGGGGGCGTCTCGATAGAACGCGGAGTCCGCGTCTTGCGGAGGCGCCCCCTCATCCGCCCCTCTCCCCGCAGGCGGGGAGAGGGAGAAGTCAGCGGACCCGCCTTACGGCCGGTCCATCTTGCAGGTGGTCGGGATCACCGTCTTGTCGGTGTCGACCTTGGCGACCTCTTTCCAACCCCAGCCGGTGTTCTCTTCGTCGAACTGGCCCGCCGGAATGGTGCCGAAGGACGAGATGTAGATCGGCTGGAAGAACTGGTGGTCATCCTTGCGCATGAAGCCCTCGCCGCCGTCCAGCACCTCGTACTTCATGCCTTCGAGCGCCTGAGCGACCTTGACCGGGTCGACCGACTTGGCCTTTTCAGCCGCAGCCGCGAACATCCGCATCTCGTTGACAGCACGCGGATACCAAAGGCTGAGACCGACCTTGGCGCGGAACTCTTTCTCGAAGTCCTGCGAAGCCTTGTTCGGAACGTTGGCGAAGCCTTCGGTGATCTGGAACACCTGGTGATCGAGGCCGGCCTGCTTGATCGCAGTCGGGCCACCGGCACCGCCGGCGTAGTAGGTGTACCAGTTTACCTTGAGGCCGGCGTCGGCAGCCGCCTTCAGCAGCAGCGCGATGTCCTGGCCCCAGTTGCCGGTCACCACGGTGTCGGCGCCCGACGCCTTGATCTTGGCGATATAGGGCGCGAAGTCGGAGATCTTCAGCAGCGGATGCAGTTCGTCACCGACGATCTGGATGTCCGGGCGCTTCTTGCCGAGCATCGCGCGGGCGGTGGTGCGGACCGACTGACCGAACGAATAGTCCTGGTTGATCAGGTAGACTTTCTTGATGGACGGCTGATCCTTCATGTAGTTGGTCAGCGCTTCCATCTTGATGTCGGAGTTGGCGTCCCAGCGGAAGTGCCAGAAGCTGCACTTGTCGTTGGTCAGGATCGGGTCGACCGCCGCGTAATTGAAGTACAGCACTTCCTTGCCGGGATTGCGCTCGTTGAACTTCGTGATGAAGTCCGACAGCGCGCCGGCGACCGAGGAGCCGTTGCCCTGGGTCACGTAGCGCACGCCCGAGTCGATCGCCTTCTGCGCCTGGATCAGGCTTTCCTGGGGGTTAGTCTTGTTGTCGAGCGGGACGATCTCGAACTTCTTTCCGAGGATGCCGCCCTTGGCGTTGAGTTCGTCGGCGAGATACTGGAAGGTCTTGAGACCACCTTCACCGACGCTGGCGCCGCCACCGGAGAGCGGATCGATGTATCCGATCTTCACCGTTTCCTGGGCGATCGCCGCCGAGGTGAACATCGGCGCCGCGATCGCGACGACTGCGAGAAATCGCTTCATCTGGTTCCTCCCTAAATCCCCGAGGGGCTTTTTGTATTGTTGGCGTGTTAGCGCAGATTACAGAGCGGTTTCAACCCGGCGGGTGGTGTTCTTCAGAAAACATCCTTACTTTTCGAAGGTTCGCGTCACGTCCGTATGATGGACGTGGTGCTGACGGCAGTGCCCTGTTTGCAGGCAGCCGATAGCATCAGGACGATACGGTCTTTCGCGGGGCGCGGCCGTTTAATGCCGTACTCATCGCGCTGATCAGTGGCTTCATGAAGAACGCACCGTCCGGCGGCGTGATGCCTGGCGTCAATCCGTGTTGTCTGAGTTCGTCAGATACCACCGGTCCGACTGACGCGATGGGAGTTGTCAGGAGAGCTTGACGCAAGCGATCCTCGCACCCGCGGGCTTGCGCCACGTCCAGCAGTCGACGGAATTGGTTCGAACTGGTCAGCGCGATCGCATCGACACGATGATGGGCCATTTCGTCGATGGCGTTGATCACATTGTCTTCAGCGGCACGTGGGTCGTACGCATAGGGCAGCACCGGATCGACCGTCGCGCCCTGTGCCTCGATCGCGCCGATCAGCGCCGCATGGTCCTTGTCCGGGTAAAGCTGCAGGCCGACGCGGCGGCCGGCGAGATCGTAGCGGGCCAGCGTCGCGGCGATACCTTCGGATGTAGGAGTTTCAGTGGTGACGGTGGCGTCGAGTCCGATCTCGCGCAGCGCCTTACCTGGCTTCGGGCCACGGGCGAAGCGGCGGGTGTGACCGACCGCCGCGACGAAATCGGTCTCTCGGCCTCGGCCGCGCGCCAGCTTGGTCAGGCGGCGCAGCCCTTCGCCGGTGGTCAGCACCAGATCGTCGAAAGGCCGCGCGATCAGGCGGTCGATCCAGGCGGCGACCGGCGCCGGGTCGGGCGCGTCGATGATCGCCACCATCGGACACTGCAGAACGTCCGCCCCTTGCTCGGCCAGCAGCCGGGAAAACTGCGCTTCCTCCCGGGTTTCCAGGATCAGGATGCGATACCCTTCGAGCCGTCCAGCCATTCAGTGTCCTGCCGATCGCCTTTGCCTTGATCATCTTGCGCCTTTGATCGGGATTGGCGCAAGGGCGGAGCCGGTGGTAGAGCAGGGCGCACCCCAAGTTCCGGCGCGCCCCGCGTTGATACCAAGATCGCCATGCCCCATCGCCAATATGTGCTGACCCTGTCCTGCCCCGATCGCGCCGGTATCGTCGCGGCGGTCACCACCTTTCTGTTCGAGAACGGCCAGAACATTCTCGACGCCCAGCAATATAACGACACCGAGAGCGGGCATTTCTTCATGCGCGTGGTGTTCAACGCCGCCGGCCGCGTCGTGCCGCTGGCGGATCTACGGACCGGCTTCGGCGCGGTCGCGGTCAAGTTCACGATGGGCTGGCACATGCGCGACCGCGAGACCCGGCGCCGGGTCATGTTGCTGGTGTCGCAGTCGGATCACTGCCTCGCCGACATTCTGTACCGCTGGCGGATCGGGGAATTGCCGATGATCCCGACGGCGATTGTCTCCAACCACCCGCGCGAAACCTTCAGCGGCTTCGACTTCGGCGAGATCCCGTTCTATCACATGCCGGTGACCAAGGAGACGCGGCGCCAGCAGGAGGCCGCCATTACTGCGCTGATCGCGCAGACCAAGACCGATCTGGTGGTGCTGGCGCGCTACATGCAGATCCTGTCGGACGAGATGTCTCAGCGCCTCGCCGGCCGCTGCATCAACATCCATCATTCCTTCCTGCCGGGCTTCAAGGGCGCCAAGCCGTATCACCAGGCGTTCGATCGCGGCGTCAAACTGATCGGCGCCACGGCGCACTACGTCACCAGCGCGCTCGACGAAGGCCCGATCATTGACCAGGACGTCGAGCGCATCAGCCATCGCGATACGCCGGCGGATCTGGTGCGCAAGGGCCGCGACATCGAGCGCCGCGTGCTGGCGCGCGCCATGCACTATCACCTCGACGACCGCGTCATCCTCAACGGCCGCAAGACGGTGGTGTTCAACTGATCGGACTTGCGGTGGGCCGCCGCCGAGCCCGGAGCGTCATCCGGAAACGCGCCCTGTGTTCTCGATGCCGGGAGAGCGCTGCTACTTGGCCGGCAGCGAAGCCGCCAACTGATTGATCGCCCCAGCCGGCAGGGTGAGTCCGGACAGCTTCCATCCGGTGCCGGCGAAGTGCATCCGGGCCTCGCTGAAACGATCAGCGGTGGCGTCGGTGAGGCGGAAGCCGAACTCCATCGGCTGGATGAAGCGAAGCCGCTGTAGCATCGCCAGTGCGTTGCCGGTGTCGAGGTCGATCAGCCGCGGCAGCCCGCTGATCGGCGGCAATTCCTGAACGCCCTGGATCTGCCCGGTCTTCAGGATCTCCGTAAGCCGTTCGGGCGTCAGCAGCCTGGCGATCATCGCCTCGGCGACACCGCCGCCGGCAGCCCGGATCAGCATCCGCTCGGTCGAACCGACCTGCCGGGTCTCGCCGATGCGGGCCAGATAGGCGGCCACGACCTGGTCGGCAATCGATTGCTTCAATGAGGTGACATCGGTGCGTTCAATCACCGCCGCGCCGCTTCCAGTGCGGACGGCGTTGGCGAGCGCAGCGAGCGACCACAGCGCCGAGCCAAGATAGATTGCCAGCAGAAGGATCAGGGTGACGAGGCTGCCGAGCAACCAGCGCATGAGCATCTCCGAAGTCTTGCCTCGGGCCGGTTGGCGCAAGGCCTTCGTCAACTCACGCCGAGCGGTTTCGCTCCGTTCGAGCCCCCCGGGGAGAGCGCCGCGGCTCAGCGGCTCGGCGTCGTCGATGCAGCCTGTCCAGTATCGGTCCCGGCGCGGCCCTCGAGCTTCTCGCGCTCGGCCGCCGGCATGTTGCGCCGCCGCTCCTGCTCCTTCATGTAGGCCTCGTATTTGGCCGTTCCCGGACGCGGCGGAGCGTTGGGCGGCAGGCCGCCGGCCCATTGCGGGACGCGGTCGGCCATGCCCTCGGTCAGCTTCTCGTTGATGGTGCCGCAGCCGCCAAGGCCGCTCAGTAAGAGGCCGACCGTGACCGCGACCGATAGACGCAACGAACTCGCTCGCATTGCTATTTTGATGTCCTGGTTAGTCGGGCGCGGCGGCGCCGGCAGGGCGTGATGGGAAGCGCCGAATAGCATCAGCCGCAACGAACGGAGCGTTCTTTCCGCTATCCGAATATGGCATACCTGATATCGCACCATCATCCCGGTTTCCATGGCAATGATGTGGCCAATCCGCCGATCAACGCCATGAGGACGCTGGACGGTTTATACGTCCGGAGCCGGCCGTTACCTCATCCCGCATCCAGCGCGACCGCTCGAGGTCCCGAGGGGTGAACAGGGCGCCGCCGAGATCGCGCGCAAAGGACTATCCGCAGCCGACGGAGCGTCGCAAGACTCCGCGGCATCACCTCGGCTACAATGGAATCGGGGTCAAACCCCGGACCAACCGGGACAAGAGGAAACACTCATGTTGATTGGCAGACGAACACTGCTGCAGGCCGCCTGTATCGCCGTCGCCGCGGCCACACCGCTCGCCGCGCAGGCCGAGGATGTCTTCAAGATCGGCCTGATCCTGCCGATGACCGGGGGCCAGGCCTCGACCGGCAAGCAGATCGACAACGCGATCAAGCTTTACATGAAGAAGAACGGCGCCACCGTCGCCGGCAAGAAGATCGAAGTCATCCTGAAGGACGACGCCGCGATCCCGGACAATACCAAGCGGATGGCGCAGGAGCTGATCGTCAACGACAAGGTCAACGTGATCGCGGGCTTCGGCATCACCCCGGCGGCGCTCGCCGCCGCGCCGCTTGCGACCCAGGCCAAGGTGCCGGAGATCGTGATGGCGGCCGGTACCTCGATCATCACCGAGCGCTCGCCCTACATCGTCCGGACCTCGTTCACGCTGCCGCAGTCGTCCAGCATCATCGGCGACTGGGCGGCCAAGAACGGCATCAAGAAGGTCGCGACGCTGACCTCGGACTATGCGCCGGGCAACGATGCGCTGGCGTCTTTCAAGGAGCACTTCACCGCCGGCGGCGGCGAGATCGTCGAAGAGATCAAGGTGCCGCTCGCCAATCCGGACTTCGCGCCCTTCCTGCAGCGGATGAAGGACGCCAAGCCGGATGCGATGTTCGTATTCGTGCCGGCAGGGCAGGGCGGCAACTTCATGAAGCAGTTCGCCGAGCGTGGCCTCGACAAGAGCGGCATCAAGGTGATCGGCCCCGGCGACGTGATGGACGACGACCTGCTCAACAGCATGGGCGATGCCGCGATCGGCGTGGTCACCGCCCACATGTATTCGGCCGCGCATCCCTCTGCGATGAACAAGGAGTTCGTCGCGGACTACAAGAAAGAGTTCGGCCAGCGCCCCGGCTTCATGGCGGTCGGCGGCTACGACGGCATCCACCTGATCTACGAAGCGCTGAAGAAGACCGCCGGCAAAACCGATGGCGATTCTCTCGTCGCGGCGATGAAGGGCATGAAGTGGGAAAGCCCGCGCGGCCCGATCTCGATCGACCCCGACACCCGCGACATCGTCCAGGACATCTACATCCGCAAGGTCGAGAAGGTGGACGGCGAACTTTACAATGTCGAATTCGCCAAGTTCGACGCGGTGAAGGACCCCGGCAAGACGAAGAAGTAACTCTTGAGGTGATGTCGAAGCCTCGCGGCTACCCCTCCCCCTTGCGGGGAGGG
>NZ_JBMDXE010000147.1:0-7724 GCF_048594845.1 Rhodopseudomonas sp.
GCGCGCGAACACGCCATCGCGGCCGAAATCGAATTTCACGATCTGGTTGACGCGCTCGTAGCCGATGTAAGCCGTGCCGCCGTCGAAGGTGAGGGATTCGCTGTCGTACCATTTGCGCTTGGTGAGCGGCTGGCCATCGCCTCCGAGGATCGGCGCCGCCTCGACATCGGCGACCCCGCTCATCGCCGCGCCGTCGTACACGATCCGCCCGGTGAACCAGGTGCCGCGATCGCTGATCGCCACGAACCGTTCGCCCTTCGGATCGAGCCGCAACGCCGACAGCCCACCGAAGCCGCGAAACGACGACGTCAGCACAAGACCACTGCGAAACTGCAAGGCCCCGAACCGGCGCACCGCCCTGTCGCGCAGATCGAACGAGTCGATCGGCCGCGCCCGCACTTCGATGCGTTCGGCGGCCGGGACGGAGTAAGCGTCGAGTTCAGCCTTGGTGCCTTGAGCGAAAGCGTAATGCGGCGCTAGCGATTGCATCGCCGCCAGTCCGCCGAGAGCGACAACACTTGCGGCGAGAAAGCCGCGGCGTGTTGGCTCCCCTCCCCCTTGCGGGGAGGGAGCCTGCCCCGGACTTGATCCGGGGTCGGGAGTGGGGGTCCGCGAGGTGAGCGCCTCGCTTGTGTCACCGCTCACCCCAACCCTCCCCCGCAAGGGGGAAGGGGGCGCGCCGGGCGCGGGGGTGATGCATCGCTCCCCAACATCAGCCGGCGGAGCAACCCGGCCGCTCATCTGGTTGCGCCAAAACTCACGAATGCAGCCGGCGGCGCGGCTTGCCGGGGCCCGTGGGCGCAACCGCGGTTTCGCTGAACAATTCGGCGAGCTTCTCGGTGATCGCACCGCCGAGTTCTTCAGCGTCAACGATAGTCACGGCGCGGCGATAGTAGCGCGTCACGTCGTGGCCGATGCCGATCGCGATCAGCTCGACCGGCGAGCGGGTCTCGATCTCCTCGATGATGTGGCGCAGGTGCCGCTCAAGATAGTTGCCGGGATTGACCGACAGCGTCGAGTCGTCGACCGGCGCGCCGTCCGAGATCATCATCAGGATCTTGCGCTGCTCGGGCCGGCCGAGTAGCCGCTTGTGCGCCCAGTCCAGCGCCTCGCCGTCGATGTTCTCCTTCAGCAGCCCCTCGCGCATCATCAGGCCGAGATTTTTCCGGGCACGGCGCCACGGCGCATCGGCGGACTTGTAGATGATGTGGCGCAGATCGTTGAGGCGGCCCGGATTGGCCGGCTTGCCGGCGGCGAGCCACGCCTCGCGCGACTGCCCGCCCTTCCAAGCGCGCGTGGTGAAGCCGAGGATCTCGACCTTGACGCCGCAACGCTCCAGCGTCCGCGCCAGAATGTCGGCGCAGGTCGCCGCCACGGTGATCGGCCGGCCGCGCATCGAACCGGAATTGTCGAGCAGCAACGTCACCACGGTGTCGCGGAAGGTGGCTTCCTTCTCGTTCATGAACGACAGCGGGTGGAACGGGTCGGTCACGACGCGCGACAGCCGCGCCGGATCGAGGATGCCTTCTTCGAGGTCGAAGTCCCAGGCGCGATTCTGCTGCGCCATCAGCCGGCGCTGCAGCCGGTTGGCCAGCCGCGCGACGATGCCCTGCAGATGCGCCAGCTGCTTGTCCAGATAGCTGCGCAGCCGCTCCAGCTCGTCGTGATCGCACAGGTCTTCGGCGGCGACGACTTCGTCGAACTTCGGCGCGTAGGCGTGATACTCCGGCCCGCGCGGCTCGTTGGCGCCGCGGTTGTTCGGCCGCGTCGCCTCGCCGGGCGTTTCGTCCTCGCCCATTTCGGAATCGTCGAACGTGTCAGACGCCGAGGCCTGCGCGCTTTCCATCGCGCTGTCGCTCATTTCGTCGGTCGAGGTCTCGGCCTGCTCGGCGGTCATCTCCTGCGCGGCTTCGCCCTGCGGCTCGCCCTCGGCGCCGGACTGATCGTTCTCGCCTTCCTGCTTGTCGTCCTGGTTCTCTTCCTCGTCCGACTCGGTGTCGCGCTCGTCGCCGAGTTCGAGCACGTCGAGCAGATCGTGGATGGCGTCGCCGAACTTCGCCTGGTCTTCGGCAAAGCGTTCGAGCTGGTCGAGCCGCGGTCCGATCTTGTCTTCGAGCACCGGCCGCCACAGATCGACCAGCTTCTTGGCGGCCGCAGGCGGCGCCAGCCCGGTCAGCCGCTCGCGCACCAGCATCGCCAGCGCATCCGACAGCGGCGCGTCGGCGCGGTCGGTGATTTCGTCAAACTTGCCGCGATGGAAGTGATCGTCGAGCATCGCGGTGAGATTCTTGGCGACACCCGCCATCCGCCGCGATCCCAGCGCCTCGACGCGCGCCTGCTCGACCGCCTCGAATACGCCGCGCGCCTGCGGATTGCCCGGCATCAGCTTGCGGTGAACCTTGGGATCGTGACAGGCGAGCTTGAGCGCGATCGAATCGGCGTGGCCGCGCACGATCGCCGCATCCTTCTTGCTCATTTTTCGCGCGGGCTCGGGCAGCCGGGCTTTACCGGGCGCGAGGCCGGGGCGCTCGGCCGCGAAGGTCACTTCCAGCTCCGGCGACTTGGCGATCGCCCGCAGGCACGACGTCACCGCCCGTTTGAACGGCTCAGTCGGCGCTTCCTTGGTGCCGGTGCGAAGTTTGGTGTTGGAGGTGGTGCTCATCGCCGCCTTCTCCCTCCTCCTGCTTGTGAGGAGAGGGTCGCGGTGAGGGGGTTATGAGTCGGTCGCGCGAAGAGGCCCCTCACCCGGCTCGCTTCGGTTGCCGCCTCTCCCCGCGCGCAGGGAGAGGCTGTTTTGGGTCAGCTCATCGCCACGTTGACCGAGCTTTCCGGCAGCTCGGCGTTGAAGCAGCGCTGGTAGAATTCGGCGACCAGCGGACGCTCGAGCTCGTCGCATTTGTTCAAGAAAGTGACCCGGAACGCGAAGCCGATGTCGCCGAAGATCTCGGCGTTCTCCGACCACGTGATCACCGTGCGCGGGCTCATCACCGTCGACAGGTCGCCGTTGGCGAAGGCGTTGCGCGTCAGGTCGGCGAGGCGGACCATCTTGTTGACGATGTCGCGGCCCTCGGCGTTGCGATAGTGCTTCGCCTTGGCGAGCACGATCTCGACTTCCTCGTCGTGCGGCAGATAGTTCAGGGTGGTGACGATCGACCAGCGGTCCATCTGGCCCTGGTTGATCTGCTGCGTGCCGTGATACAGGCCGGACGTGTCGCCGAGGCCGATGGTGTTGGCGGTCGCGAACAGCCGGAATGCCGGATGCGGCTTGATCACCTTGTTCTGGTCGAGCAGCGTCAGCCGGCCCGAAACTTCCAGCACGCGCTGGATCACGAACATCACGTCCGGACGGCCGGCGTCGTATTCGTCGAACACCAAAGCGACGTTGTGCTGCAGCGCCCAGGGCAGGATGCCGTCACGGAATTCGGTGACCTGCTTGCCGTCGCGGACCACGATCGAGTCCTTGCCGACGAGGTCGATACGGCTGATGTGGCTGTCGAGGTTGACGCGGACGCAGGGCCAGTTCAGTCGCGCAGCGACCTGCTCGATATGGGTCGACTTGCCGGTGCCGTGAAAGCCCGTGACCATGACGCGGCGGTTGCGGGCGAAGCCGGCCAGAATGGCGAGCGTGGTGGCGCGATCGAAGCGGTAGTCCGGATCGGCGTCCGGCACGTGCGGGTCGACTTCGGAGAAAGCCGGAACTTCAAGGTCGCTGTCGATGCCGAAGACCTGGCGAACCGACACCTTCATGTCTGGCAGGCCGGTGGTCTCCTGGGCTGTGGTCGTGGCGGCGGTCATCAATCCTCCGTGGTCCCGGACGCGCCCGAAACCCGATCTCTGGTGGTGGATGCGGTTGAGTGCGGATTCAAACCTAGCAGAGAGCCGCGATTGGCAGAAGCCCGCTGCGTGATCAAAGTTCCGTCGATCTTTCATTGAGATAGGCAGCAGCGAGGGATTTTGAAAGGCTGCCTTGCGAAACCGCGTGGGCGGATCGTGGGATCGGCAGTGGCGGCCGCGACTTGCAAACTTTCCTAAGGTGCAGTCGCATAGGGTGGCCGTCGTGGTCCCCCCATGCGGTTTCGGAGCGCTCTCGTTGGATGCTTTTCTTGATTCCCTGATCGCCTTTGCGTCGGCGCACCGCGGTCTGGCCTATCTGGTGCTGTTCGCGGCCGCGCTGCTGGAGGCGGTGCCGGTGCTGGGTTCGCTGGTGCCGGGCTCGACCATCATCCTGGCGCTCAGCGCGCTGATCCCCGGCGGACAGCTCGATCTGGTCAGCGTGCTGGCCTCAGCGGCGGCTGGCGCCGCGCTCGGCGACGGCACTGCCTATTGGCTGGGTCATCGCGAGCAGCGGCGGATCCTGTCGGCGTGGCCGATGTCGCGGCATCCGGAGCTGGTGGCGAGGGCCGAAGACTTCTTCCAGCGATTCGGCGGCTGGGCGGTGCTGTTCGCACGCTTTGTGCCGCCGATCCGCGCTTTCGTGCCGGTGACGGCTGGTGCGCTGCAGATGGCTCCGGCCAGGTTTTTCGCCATCAATATCCCGGCGATCCTGCTGTGGGCGCCGGCGCATGTGCTGCCGGGCATCGTCGCCGGCACCGCGCTGGAGCAATCCCACGGCCGGCTGCACCATTGGCTGCCGGTGGTCGCGGGTGTCGGGGCTGTGCTGCTTGCGGCGGGATGGCTGCTGTGGCGGCGGTGCCGAGGCAGCACGCTCTCGAAATGAAGGCCTTTTGATCGCCGCGGCGCTTGGCCGCCAAGCCGGCCCGGATCAGCTCCGGACCACCGTCTTCAGATAGTTATAGGCCTTGATGATCTCGATCAGGCGGTCTTCGGTCGAGCGGTCGCCGCCATTGGCGTCGGGATGGTGCTGCTTGACCAGGGCCTTGTACTTCGCCTTCACAACTTCGAGCGTGGCGTCGGCGTCGAGGCCCATCACCTGCAGCGCCTTGCGCTCTGCGTTGAATACCTTGCGCGGCTCGGACTTGGTCTGCTCGGACGGATCGGGCCCGCGGCGCCAGCGGCTGCGGCCGTTGATCTCGCCGAACACGTTGAACGGATCGGCGGCGCCTTCGATGTCCTCGGGGCTGCGGGTCCGGCTCTTGGCGCCGTTCTGGCCCATCTTCCAAGTTGGGCGATGGCCCGTCAGCGCGTCCTTCTGATAGCGCGCGACGTCGTCGGCCTTCATACCCTCGAAGAAATTGTAGCCCTGATTGTATTCGCGGACGTGATTGAGGCAGAAGTGCCAGTAGTCTTTCTCGAGCCCGCGGCCTTTGGGGGCGCGATGCGCGCCGCGATTGCCGCAGCCCGGCGCGTCGCACATCACCACCTGCTCGCGCGCGGCTTCACGCGCCGCCGCGGCCTTGGCCGGCTTGATGCGGATCTTGTCGAAGAATTTGGACGAGTCGATGGGCATGGGGGACTTTGACTACGCTCCGCGTTGCGCTTCAAGTCTTGACATTATCAGCGAGCCCCGGGTTGATGGCTGAAGCGGAGCGACGAACCAGCGACGGCCGAACCATGAGCGTCAAGGATACTCTCACACAGAAGTTGCGCGAAGCTTTCGCGCCCGAAAGCCTCGACGTCATCGACGAGTCGAACCTGCATGAAGGTCATGCCGGCCATTCGGGCCGGAGTGAGTCTCACTTCCGGGTCAATATTGTGTCGGGCGCCTTCGCGGGCAAGAGCCGGATCGACCGTCATCGCATGGTCAACGAGCTGCTGGCCGCGGAACTGAAAGCCGGCGTGCATGCGCTCGCCATCAAGGCCAAAGCTCCGGGCGAAGCGTAGGTCTCGACGGGGGCGACGGCAATCTCTTTGAGACGGCGTCGCGTGCTGACGTCGTCAGTTCGCCTGACTAATCCGCGCGCGCTTGGCTTTCTTCTTGTCGACGAGTTCGGCCTTGGTCTCTCGTTCGACCGGCACGATGCGTAGTGCGGTGATGCGGTTGCGCTCGCGGCGCAGGACGCGGAAGCGGAAGCCGTGGAAGGTGAAGCTCTGGCCGCGCACCGGGATCGAGCGCGCCTCGTGAATCACCAGGCCGGCGATCGTGGTGGCCTCGTCGTCGGGCAGTTCCCAATCCATCGCGCGGTTGAGATCGCGGATCGGCACCGAACCGTCGACCACCACCGAGCCGTCGGGCTGGGCGCGAACGCCGGCCACCACCACGTCGTGCTCGTCCGAAATGTCGCCGACGATTTCCTCGAGGATGTCCTCGAGTGTCACCATGCCTTCGACTTCACCGTATTCGTCGACCACCAGCGCGAAGTGAGTCTTGCGGGCGCGGAACGCCTTGAGTTGCTCCGACACCAGCCGCATCTCCGGCACGAACCACGGCGACAGCGCGATCTTGCCGATGTCGAGCTTGGAGGTGTCGCCGTCGGCCTCGCGTAGCGCGCGGAGCAGATCCTTGGCGTGCAGCACGCCGACGATATTTTCCGACTTGTCGCGCCACAGCGGCACGCGGGTGTACTCGGTGGCCAGCACTTCCTTGACCAGCTGTTCGGTCGGCAGATCGGCATTGATGGTGACCATCGAGGTGCGATGGACCATCACGTCCGACACCACGAGTTCGCCGAACTTGAACACGTTCTGGATGTACTCGGCCTCGCCGCTCTCGATCTTGCCGTGCTCGGCAGACTGCCCGACCAGCCCCTCGATCTCGACGTCGGTGAGGATCTCGTGTTCGGAATTCTCCTCGACGCCGAGCGCCTTGAGGATGCCGCGCGACGCCTGGTTCAGCAGCCAGTTAAGCGGATACAGCAGGATATAGGAGACGTGTAGCGGATAGGCGATCCACTGCGACACCGGCTCGGGCTGGCGGATCGCCAGCGTCTTCGGCACCTGCTCGCCGACGACGATGTGCAGCGACGAAAAGAACAAAAAGCCGCCGATGAAGGCGATGAAGTGCTGGGCCGATTCGGAGATGCCAAGCGGCTCCAGTAGCGGCCCGATCAGTGCAGCGACGGTCGGCTCGCCGACCCAGCCGAGGCCGAGCGATGCCATGGTAATGCCGAGCTGGCAGCAGGCCAGATAGGCTTCGACATTGTCGAGGATCTGCTGCAGCAGCCGCGCGCCGAACTGCCGCTTCTCCGCCATCGCCTTGATGCGGAAGCCGCGGCTGCGCACCAGCGCGAACTCGGCTGCGACATAGAACGCGTTGGCAATCAGCAGCAGCGCTGCGATCAGGACGTTGGAGAGGATCGGGCTCATCGGGCTCTTTGGTTCGCGCGGACGGCGATCCGCTGCGGCGTTTACGCCTGTGCGAGCTTTGCGTGCAGGAAGTCTCGCACCGGCGCGGGGTCGACGTCGTTGGCGATGATCGCGCGGCCGATGCCTTGCATCAGGATGAAGGTGAGCTTGCCGCGCTTGACCTTCTTGTCCTGTGTCATCAGCGTCATCAACGCGTCGGCATCCGCAAGGCCCTCCTGCTGGAAGCCGGCGATGTCCTGCAGCCGCGTCGGCAGGCCGACGTCGGCCAGATGCCGCTGTAGCCGCACCGCGTCGGCCTCCGGCATCATGCCCCGCGCAGCCGAGAACTGCGCCGCCAGCACCATGCCGATCGCGACGCCCTCGCCGTGAAACAGCCGGTCGGAGAAACCGGTGGCGGCTTCGAGCGCGTGGCCGAAGGTGTGGCCGAGATTGAGCAGCGCACGGTCGCCGGTCTCGCGTTCGTCGCGGGCGACGATGGCGGCCTTGGCCCGGCACGAGGTGGCCACCGCGTGCTCGCGTGC
>NZ_JBMDXE010000148.1:0-3203 GCF_048594845.1 Rhodopseudomonas sp.
CACTCGTCGAGAAGCCGGTAAAGGTCGACCGGATTGGTCTGAAACGTCGATCCCGGCATCAAATATCTCCTCAATGACATTTTTCCACAAGGCGTTTCTGTAAAACGCTCTTACCCTTGTGCGAAGGAATTTCGACCGTGATCGAGGGAGGTGACAAACTCAACCCCTTCGTGAAGACGGCCAGTTTATGATCGCTAGCCGGCAACTGGTTCGCGCTTGAGAGTGCAGTACACGGTGGGCCGGGACACCGAGAAGATCTCGGCGAGGTCGCTGATGGAGTGCTCGCCGCTGTCGTGCATGCGGCGGAGTTCTTGGGCTTGGCGCTCCTTCAGCTTGAGCTGTTTGCCCTTGAGTTTGCAGCGGGCCCGGGCGATCGCCATGCCCTCGCGGTGTGAATAAGCACTGAACCCGGACCCCGGCTGACGTCCGACTAACCCACTGGTAGCAAAACAACTGTTTTGACTTCAGCTGGGGTCCCGATGGGTGCCGCATAGGATGCCAGCTGACTCAGGATTCTGTCAGCAATATAAGTCGCCTACAGCGCCCCGCAGGAAGGTCCCCATACGAGGCCTACTCACACCCTGCGAAGGCTGGCGCTCATACACCAAGCACTGGGACATAACCCACGCTTTCCGATCAGCCGACGGCGAAGGACGCAGCACAGAGCCCGAGTGCAGCCGTGGCGCAGCCCGCGGTCAGCAGACGCTCAGCCCGCGCCGTCCGTCCGCTCGGCGCAAACCCGGCAAGCGCGCCGGCAACGGTGAGAAGGCCGGCGACGGCACCGACAGCCCAAATCGAAAGCAACATCGTGCGGCCTCTCGCAAACTCTCGTCGATCGAACGCGACCGCAATTAAGAATCCCTTGCTGCGTGAGGACAGACTGCGTTAACCATCGTAATCTTTTTACGAAGGCGACGCCGCTACACGTTATACCACAGGTGGACAATCCACCGCCGATGATCGAGGTATGGACGGCGACAAGGGACGACAGGAGCAGGGGAATTGGGCAGCAATTTCTTTCGGATAATCTACTATATCCTTGTTATCGCTTGCGTAGGCGTCAGCTCATACCTTTCCTATTTCGGCTTTAAGGCCAGCTTCGGCGAACTTGCGTTGCCATTCACCTTCATTCTCGGCATCGGCCTCTTCGGCGCCGACGCGCTGTTGCAGCGCGCGCGTGAGAGCGGCGCAAGCGTCTTACCGCCATTGCTCATCTTTACCTGCTTCGCAGTGTTTTCCACCATTTCGAACTTCACCCACATCTACACCAACTTCATGCAGGCCGACGTCGTGCGCAGCGCGCTCGACAGTCAGTACGCGGTCTTTCGCGACGATCTCGTTGCCACCCGCAAGCGCTTGATCGAGACGCCATCTTTCACACAGACTCGGAGCGCCCGGGCCGAGGTCGAAAGGGAGCTCAGCCGGCTGAACGATCAGGCGACCGATCCGCTGCGTTATGGCTGCGGGGAGCGCTGTCAGGTGCATCTCAACCGCATCTCGGAGTTGCTCGGCAAGCCGCTCGCCGACACTGCCATACCGGCGCTCGGGAGCGATCCAGCCGTTGTGGAAGCGTGGCTCACCGCGATGCAGCAGGCAGCCATGCGTGACTTTGACGCGCTCTCGACGACCAACAGCTATCCAGCACTGTCAGCGCTCGTTGCAGACATCGACACGACGCTGCTCGCGTTTCAGACGCCGGAACAGGCGCTAGCAGCTAACCAGGGTCTCGACATCCTTGGCAAGCTCGCCGAGGAAAGCGCCGAGATTCAGCGCCGCGCCAATGCGCTCCTGCCGCCGCCGCTGGTGGCGCATACCCCGATCAACCGCACCCTTGGTCGCCTCGGCGAGGTGCCCTATGCAATCGAGAACGGCTTCATCGAAATGCCGAACCCGCTCGCCACTTTCGTATCGCTGATCCTCGCCGCCATCGTGGACATCTTCCCGGTCATCTTCGCCCTCGTCGCCTTCTCGCCGGAGGCGGGCCGCGTCGCGAAGCCGGTGGCTACCCGCGGCCGCTCGGCGATCCTGGACTGATCCAGGCGAGACGAGGAAGGAGACGTCATGGCTGAAAGCCCGTTCCACGCCGGCACGCGGCCGGACGATCCGGCGCACAACCCGCTCGACAAAGTCGCGGGCAATAATCCCTGGAGCTCCCGCCGGACGCCGCCGATGGCCGCCGATGAGGAGGGCCCTATCCTTGCGACAGTTCGGCCTGGGAATCTCAAGGAAGAACTCGCGAAGCGTAGTGGGAACTTCGTTCTGAGCTTCGGCTTTCCCGGCTCGGGCAAGACCACGCTGCACAGTTTCCTGATGCGCTATCTGATGGAGGGCGGCCCCTACAAGACGGAGGTCGTGCGCCGCGACCACGGCGAGGGCGCGGATTATGAGACCAACCGCATGATCACCGAATGGTCACGCGAGTGGCGCCACGGCCGGTTCCCCGAATCTACCCCGGTCGGCGAGAACGAAATCCGCGAGCTGAGCTTCGAAGTGCAGCCGATGAAGGGCGTCCGCACGCCGCTGGAGTTCTCGATCCTAGAGATGTCGGGCGAGATGATGCGCACGGTGATCCCGTCGCGCGAGCAGAAGCCCAATCTTTCCCGAGTCATCCGCGATCTCGCGGCGAATGAGCGGCTGAATCTCGTCATCCTGCTGCTCGTCAATCCTCGGGTGCACGAGAACGACAACCTGTTCACCAGCTTCATGAGTTATCTCGACGCCAATCTGGGCGGAAAGGACATCCGCAAGCGCGCCAAGCTTGGCATTGTCATCTCCGACCCGGAAATGGCGCTCGACTACCTTAAGACCTACAAACCGGAGTTCGCGCACCACGCCGAGTTCCGCGGCGACCTTGTCGAGGAGTTTGTGGCGAGCTTCGCGCCGCAGACCTATCGGATCTACAAGGAATGGCCCGATCCGCGGGGTGCGATGATGATGCGCTTCCATGTCGGCGCGATCGAAGATCGCGAGGGCATGCCCCGCCTCGTCACGCCGGACTATGGCTCGGCCTCCCGGCTCTTCGACTGGCTCTATCTACAGTTCACCGGCCGCCGTCCCGGCCCGACCCGCTGGCAACGGATGTGGTCCTGGATCCGCACGTGAGCGGCGTGGCTCAGCCCATTGTCGGCCGCGTCGTCTTCGGGACCGCCCGCGGCCTCTTTGCAAGCGGCGACGGCTATCTGGCCGGCGCCGGCGCGCGCCTT
>NZ_JBMDXE010000149.1:0-34280 GCF_048594845.1 Rhodopseudomonas sp.
GTGAAGCCCGTGCCGACATCGAGATGAACCGTCTGCTCTGCCTCAAGGCCGCCGACATGATGGACAAGGTCGGCAACAAGACCGCCGCGGCCGAAATCGCGATGATCAAGGTACAGGCGCCAAACATGGCGCTGAAGATCATCGACGATGCGATCCAGGCGCATGGCGGCGGCGGCGTCTCGGACGATGCCGGCGTGGCCAAGGATTACGCCCACATCCGCACGCTGCGGCTCGCGGACGGTCCGGACGAGGTGCACAACCGCGCTATCGCCCGGCTCGAGCTGAAGAAGTACGCCAACTCGGCGCATTGACGCCGGGCCGCAGGCTCGCGCAAAACGTCGTCGCCGGGCTTGATCCGGCGATCCATCTCGCGAAAAGATGGATACCCGGGCCTCGCCCGGGTATGACTGTTTCGGATGGTCGGAACGCGCGGCACGGACCGCGCGAACAAGAACAAGGGAGCGCCACTTTGGTCGGGAAGCGAAATGACGAGGACTACGTCGGCACCAAGCCGGTCGAGGAGCGGCATCGCGTCGACGAAGCCCGCCTCGCGGAATGGATGCAGGCGAATGTCGAGGGCTATCAGGGCCCGCTCGAGGTTCAGCAATTCAGGGGCGGGCAGTCCAACCCGACCTACAAGCTGGTCACGCCGAACCGCTCCTACGTGATGCGGCGCAAGCCGTTCGGCAAGCTGCTGCCGTCGGCGCACGCGGTCGACCGCGAGTTCAAGGTGATCGCCGCGCTCGGCAAGCAGGGCTTCCCGGTTGCGAAGGCCTATGCGCTCTGCACCGACGATGCTGTGATCGGCGTGTCGTTCTACATCATGTCGATGGAAGAGGGCCGGGTGTTCTGGGATCCGACCCTGCCGACTCAGACGCCGGAATCGCGCTGGGCGATCTTCAAGTCCAAGATCGAGACGCTGGCGCTGCTGCACAGCTATGATCCCGAGAAAATCGGCCTCGGCGACTTCGGCAAGCCGGGCAATTACTTCGCCAGGCAGATCGACCGCTGGACCAAGCAATACAAGGCCTCGGTGACCGATCCGATCCCGGAGATGGACCGCCTGATGGAATGGCTGCCGAGCACGCTGCCGCAGCAGGAGCGCGTGTCGGTGGTGCACGGCGACTACCGGCTCGACAACATGATCTTCCACGCCACCGAGCCGCGCGTGCAGGCCGTGCTCGACTGGGAGCTGTCGACGCTCGGCGATCCGATGGCCGACTTCACCTATCTGCTGATGCAGTGGTCGATGCCCGGCCTGATGGATGCCGACCTCAAGGCGCTGAACCTGCCGACGTTGGAGCAGGCCTCCGACATCTACTGCAAGGCGGCCGGGATCAGCGGCATCTCCGACATGAACTGGTATCTCGCCTACAACACCTTCCGCCTCGCCGGCATTCTGCAGGGCATCGCCGGCCGCGTCCGCGACGGCACCGCCGCCTCGGACAAAGCCAAGGAGTCGGCGGCCCGCACCGTCCCGATGGCCAAACTGTCCTGGGAATTCGCCCAGAAGGCCGGCGCGAAGTAAGCGCTTGGCCTTGCATTACTAACCGGCCGATCCCCGCGCCGCAGCGCGCTCCCTCTCCCGCTTGCGGGAGAGGGCTGGGGTGAGGGCGCCCCAGGCAGTGAGTTCGCGACTCCTCGATCGCGACGCGATCCACCCGCCTCACGTTTGTCATTCCGGGCTCGCGCTACGCGCGCCCCGGACTGACGAACGTTAAGGTGCAGCGCGCGGCAGGCCCTTGACAAAATTCCTAAAAGGACTATAGTCCGTCTTAACCCGCCCCGGGGAGAGGGGCGAAACGCGATCGTCACGGTTCGCGGGGCGGGGGGCGATGGACGCGGCAGCGTCAGGCAGGGACGTGAAGGCAGGGCGGGCTCTCTTCCACTGGAAGATCCCGTGAGCCGACACCTGTAGCGCGCAATTTCAAATGGCACCGCGCGCAATTTCAAATGTCACCCATCGGGGAACTCGATTCCCGCCCCCTCTGCGGTATTCTGACACGCCTAGATAGAAGTTCGGTTCAATGCTCGCCGCAGGCGTGCAATAACGCCACCTCCGATAGCGGAGAAAGCGTCATGAACCTGCAGTCGATCAATCAACAAGCGAGCCCATCCAATCCCTTCGACCCAAACCTGTGGACGGTTCCCGTCCACCGCGAAGGCTGGCTCCGATGTTCGGCCGAACGACAGCCCAATGGTGCCTTGCGGGTGCGTGGAGCCTTCGCCATCCCGGCATCGCACCCGGGTAAGTTCGTCGCCACGGTCAATGGTCAGCCCGCGCAAAATGCCTCCTACGGGCTTCCCGGCGATCCGATCTTCAATTACCGCGGCTACGAGCCGCCGACCGGCGGCCCAGGGTTCGAGTTCGACATCCCCGCAGACCAGGCGCCGCCCTTCCGCATTTCGGTCACCGATGAAGCCGGTAACCGCCTTTGCAAGTGGTGGCACGATTGGGTGTATCTGCCGGAAACAGGAATTCCTTATCCGGGCGCCGATCTGCAGAAGCGCAACAACTCGACGAACGACCACTGGTATCACCATGGTGGCGGAACGTTCGCCGCCAAACTGATCGATGCGATCCGCACGTTTGATGGCCGCGATCCGTCGGACTTCAAAACTATCGTCGATTGGGGCTGCGGCACTGGCCGCGTCACGCGGCATCTGCCGAAGATGTTTCCCGAGGCCCATGTGATCGGCGTCGATATCGATTCTGCCGCAATCCAATGGGCGGAAGACGAAACGCCGCTGATCAATTTTCATGTCTCGGAGCCCCATCCTCCGATGCCCGTCGCCGGCGGCATGACTGATCTGCTGGTCTCGCACTCGGTCTTCTCTCACCTACCGGAGGCCGATCAATTCAAATGGCTTGCGGACCTCGATCGAGTGATGAAGCCCGGCGGTCTCTTGCTCGTCACCACGCTCAGCGAGCTGGCTCCATTCATTCTGCCGGTGCCCGCTACGGCTCGGACGCAACTGATGTCGGGCGGGTTCACGTGCTTTGACACGGATCTTGAGGAAGTCACTCACCTCGAAATCAAGGAGGGTTATAGCGTTCGGCGCCTCGCCTATCAGTCGCACGACTACATCCGCCGCGAGTGGGGCCGTTTTTTTGAAGTTGTCGACATTCTCGACGGCTACGCGGACTTCCTCGCAATGGTCGTGTTGAGAGCCCGCTAACCCGCAAACCCAGAGAAATAGGTTGTTGTCGGGTCCCCTGATATCGTCAGCGCTGAACCGCTACCGTGCCCGGTCGACATCTCATAATAGTCAGTACCGTTGGCGTAGTCGTGGAACACCCCTTCACCCGACATATAACCGGCCACATACGCACCAGGAACGGGGCCGACCCTATAGGTCGCTCCGTTTTTGAGAAGACGTACGACAAACCGATCATTCAGAAGCACACCCGTCGTCCAGGTCAGGTTCGCCATCAACGTCACTGGACCTGCCGGCGGGGTCCACCTGCTGTTGGTCGCATCGTAGCGATTTCCGATATCGTATAATTTTGTACCAAAGGTCACCTTTGGATCCGCGCCTGACGAGACCACCTGAGCCGCCCCATTCTTGTGAGCCGCAAAACAGGCGGCACCGGCCGCGACCGCTGCCCGCGCCGCCGCTGCATCCGCCGCGGTGAACAACGATGAACCCACCGTAGTTGCACCAGCCGCAGTGCGTGCCGCAGCAGCATTGGATGCCGTCAAGAGCGCAGAGCCGACAGTGGTCGCCCCGATCGTATCGCGAGCATCGGCAGCGTTCATCGCCGTCGCCAGAGCCTGACCCGTCGTCGTCATGCCAAGGTTGCTGCGCGCCTGCGCCTTCTCGCCGGAGCTGGCCGACTGCGCGCGGACGAACGAGACCAGATCGTCGTTGATCATCGACGCGAGCGGAGTGCATTCGAGGATCGCGCTGCCGCTGAGATCGAGCGGGTTGTTGCTGTTGGACGAATAGATCACCGTCCGCGTCGCCGTGAGCGCGTCGGCGCCGAGCGTGAGATAGCCGAGTTCGATACCGTCGCCGTCCTGGATCGTATAGCCGGGCTGATCGCCAGCGACCGCGCCGGCGGCTGCGAAGCTTCGCCACGTCGCCGGCACGGTCCCGAAGGTGATCCCGCCGACGCCCGTCGTCGTGATGAGGTGCCGAACGTTGTCGAAGTGTTTGCGGGCCATTTAGAACGTCCTTTAATCAAGAGTGAAGAGAGCGACGCGGGCGCGGACCGGGAAGCGTCCGGGGACGATCGCCATTGATGCGGAGGGTGGTTTGGCCGTGACGATGCCGCGCACGGTCGCAGCGCTCGTCGCGATCTGGCCCGATGCCGGGTGCAGCGCCATGCTCGACGCCGTCGAGCCCTGCTGCGTCACGATCAAGCGAGACGGCATGAAGGTGTGAACGGCTTCGGTCAGGTGGCCGAAAGCGGCGCGGCCGAAGGCGCGCGATCGAAGATTGCGATAGCGGTCGCTCGGCACGCCGTTGATCGTGACGTGCAGCTTGCCACCGACGACTGCCAACGTGGTCGGGTTGAAGTTGCCGGGAATGCCGGCCGCAATGCTGCTCCCGGTCTTGACCACGAGCTGCGCCGAGGCCGGCGTGATGCCGAGCGTCGCATGCAGCGCGCCGAAGACTCCCACGATATGCCCGGCCGCCGGGTTGGCAACGATGCCGGCGATCGCCGCGGCGCCTTGATGCGCAATCAGCCCGCTTGCGCTCGACGATAGCAGCGCCTGGACCGTTCCCTCCACGACGCTGAACGAAGCACCGCCCGGCGTGAGAGCGATGTTGAACGGTGACCTCTCGCCCCGATGCGCAAAGCCGCCGCTGGCACTCGACGACAGCAGCGCCTGCACACTGCCGGCGACGGTAGTGACCACCGCCGAATATGGCGTGATGCCGACAGCGGCGTGCAGCGCTCCGGACGAGACGGCGACGACGCCGGCAGTCGGCGTCACCAGGATTGATGACCCGACCGCTGACCGGCCGAATGCCGCCCGTCCGAATGCGCCGCGCCCGAACGCCATGTTACTTCACCGGCTCGATCGACACGGCCGGCTTGGCCGACGTCGCTGGAATCGGCATGCCCTCGATATCGAGCAGCAGCGCATTCAGGACACTCGCCTCATCCGTCACGGCCTGACGCTCATCGTTGGCCCGGTCGCGGAAGCCGCGCAGCCGCTCGATCATCTTCGGATTCGGCTTGTCGGCCGCTTCGCACGCAGCGAGCTGACGCGTGAGGTCTGATGCCTTCTCGATCAGATCGAGCCGCCGCTGATTGCATTGCTCGCGCTCGGCGCGAACGATCTCCGCCGCCTCCGCCGCGGGAAGTCCGTCGATCCGCTTCATGATCTCTTCGAGCGGCGTCATGCGAACACTCCCTTGCCCTCGCGGAAGATGCCGTCGGTGCCGGGAGTGATGCCGAACTCGGACCCGTCCGGAATGGTGATCGCCGAGCCGAAGTCGAACCGGCCGACCACCTTGTCGCCGCTCGACGTATCCGAATAGATCACGATGTAGCGGAACGGCCCGATCGAGCCTAAGGACGCCACCCACTTGAACTGCGCGGACGTGAAGCGCCACTTTCCGTCTGCGGATGGCTGCGTCCAGACCACCGAGGTGAGCGTCACGCCGCCCGTGGTGTAACCGTTGCCGTTGGGGATCTGCGCGATATCGGCGAGCACCTCGTTGGCCGCGAGGTCCGGGGCGGTGTTGGTCAGCACCGCCTTGAAGGTGTCGCTCTCCAGATTGATGCGACCGGCGCCTTGATGGCCGATCGCCTTGTAGAATTTGTCAAACTCGACTGCCATTGGATTAGTCCTCGGTTAGGTGAAGATGCGGTCGGTGTAGAGGGTGACGGATAGCTTGGTGAGGCCGGTGCAGGATTCGACGACGAGCCGCAGGCCGTCGTCGTCGTTCAGCTGCGGCGACCATCCGGTCAGCGCGGCGTCGACGTAGTCGCGAGCATTGGTGAGATGCGGCTTGGCGCTGCCGCAGATGCTGTCGCCGGCAGCCGGCAATCCGGCCGCGAAGGCCTTGCGGCGAATGTCGAGCACGATCGAGCCGACACCGTCGGCGCGCATCCGCACGCGACGGATGATGCTCTTGACGCCCACCGGGATGTCGATCGCCGAGCCGGCCGCGATCTCGCTTCCTCCGGTGTCGAACACCACGGTCAGGCTGGACTGCGTCGGGAACGGATAGAACACGTCCCAGTCGGCCGAGCTGCTACCGGGCTCGACGCCGGTCGAGGCGCGCTTCGACACCCACAGCTTGCCCTGATGCGGAACGATCGTGCGTGCGCCGTAGGCGATCTCGGCGTCCCAGTCGCTCGTCGCAAATGCGAAATTCCCGTAGACGCCCGTGAAGGTCCAGAGCGCGCCTTGCTTCACCCACTCTTTGCCGGTGTTCGGTTGACGTGCGTACTGCCCTTCATCGCCCTTGCGTGGATCGGGCCCAGTCAGATCGGGCCGCACGTAGCGATAATAGCCTTCGGTGCCGAGCGCTTCGGCGATCGCGATGACGTCCCGCGCCACCTGCGGCGCGGCGAAGCTGTTGAGGCCGGTGTTGGTGATGACGTAGGCGCCCTGGACGATGGTCGGTCCCGGCCACGGCGCCGCGAGCGTCAGCGCGTCCTCGGCGTCGATGCTCTCGATCTCGACCGGGAAGTGACCGTAGAACGTCAGGTTGTCCCAGGCCTTCGCGTTCGAGGTCAGCGCCGTGCCGCCCGTGAAGGTCACCGTCGTTTGCCCGTTGAGCACGCTGGCCGTGCCGATCTTGTAGCTGCGGTTATCAGCCATGGCGTTTCACCAGTTGTTCGAGTTCGCCCGGAGTGGCTGCCGCGCGGATCTGCGCGAGCAGCGCCTGGCGCCGCGCCTCACGGTCCGCGAGCGTGTCGGGCTTGGTGATGATGTCGGCGGCCAGATCAGCGGCAGAGATCCCGCGCAGCTGCGCCTCGTCAGCGAGTGCCGCGACGGCGGCCTCGTCGCCGGCGACGGCGCGCCGGGCGAGATCGCGCTTGACCGCATAGGCGGCGTCGAGATGAGCCGCGGCAGCAGCCTCGCGGTTGAATGCACCGTCAACCTTGCGTTTCGCCTGCTCGCGCGCGGCCGGCATCGGATCGATGGTCAGCGTGATCCTCGTCATGCCACGGCCTCGATCTCGGTGACGTGCGTCTTGAACGGCCACAGGTCGACGGCGATCCGATAGATGCACGGCACCGGAATGGCGATCTCCAGCTCGGTGGCGCCGGGCTTTCCTTCGTAGACCACCAGCCCGCCCGTGGTGATCGTCACGCAGGCATTGCGCGGAATGCCGATCAGCACCGCCTTGTCACTGCCACCCGCCTTGATGCGATTGCGCATAGCGATGACCGACAGATCGCGCCGCTTCGCCAGTGTCCTGTCGGCGCTGTCGGGACGGTCGACGTACCAGGCCTCCGGAGACCGCAGCGTCGCCTTCTCGTCGATGACGAACGAATGCCCGAGGTCACGCAGCTGCTGCTCATAGCGGGCATCGGGCGCGAAGATCTTCGAGCCCTGAGTGATGCGGCCGATGCCGTCATGGATCGCGAAGAACGACATGCTCACCCGTAGTTCTTGAGAATTGCGAAGTTGATGATCGCGTCCATGTAGCGGACCGAGCCCGCGTCATGGACGAAGTTGAGCCCCCAGAACTCTTTGCTGGGCGAGATGAAGGCGCCGTAGCCGTCGTATCCGGAGGTGTGAAACGGCGTCTTCAACGCGCGCACCGATCCGGATGGCGCCGATTGCTTTCCTGCGATCATGAACAGCGGATAGGTGCCCGGCGGCGTCTGCACGACAGGCCCAGCGCTGACCGCCCATGCCGGCGACCAGTTGAAGTTCGTCAGCGACGGCACCGCGACATACCCGGTGCCCCACAGCCGCAGCGGCTTGATGTCCGAATTGAACAGCAGATCAAACACGCCGGCGCTCGCCGCGTCCTGTCCGCCGGCGGCGATCTTGAGGCCGGTGCCTCCGCCCTGGAATATGACGCTGCGGCTCATGTGAACGGCTGATTGTAGACGGCGTAGTTGGTCGGCCGATCCGTCTGGATCGCCATCCACGAGCCGTTGTCGACGATGGTTGCGGTGGCCTTGGTCATTGGCTTGAAGGTGATTCCTCCGTCCTGGTCGGTGCCTCGCTTCAGTCCCGAGGGTGAAGGCCTGATCGCGCCTTCGAGGCCGGAGATGCCGACGATGTCGTACATCGGCTCCCGGCTGGTGATGATCACGAAGGGCGATCGCGAGAAGCCAAGCCCGATCGCGGCCGGGCCGCCGACCCATCCGAACAGCACCAGCTGCGAAATCTTGCTGGAGATGTTCAGCCGCAGCTGATCATCGGTGGCGAAATAGGCGTCGATGCCCGGCGGAGCGACGAACAGGCCGCAATCCGCGTTGTGTCGAACGCCCATGACGATGTTGCGATCACTCATGGCGCCGGCACCGCGATGCGATAGACGGCGTACAGCACGGTGATCGGATCATAGGTGCTGATCACGAAGCCGTTGGAAGCGATCGACGCGCCGATGCCATAGACGGTGTCGCTGACGTAGTCGTCGTAGACCACATTGCCGTCGAGGCGTCGCACCTCAATGAAGGGCGAATATCCGAGATCGGGAAACGGCACGGTGACCGGCGCGTAGTATTGTCCAGATCCTGCGATCCCGATCGCGTGAACCTTCACGATGTCGTTCCACTCGGAGTCGAACGACATGCCTTCGTCCGGCCCGGTGTAGGCATCGTAGCCGATCAGCGACGTGCGGAGCCGCAGGACGCCGTCGAGCCACCGACCAATGACTGCGCTGCGGTCCGTCATCGGTAGAACTCGATCCGCGACTCGCGCCAGACCGCCACCATCTTGCCGCTGGGGCTCGTCTGGTATCCCGAGTTGATGTAGTCGAGGTTGGCGATAAAGGCGGTGAGCGTTGCGGTGTTTAGCGCCGAGACGTTCATGGTCCCGTCGAGATACATGTTGCCCCGGAAGCCCCAGCTCGGCACGCCGCCGATCGTGCCGGCGGTCATGATCGGAACGGGAGCGCCGCCGTTCACGCCGGGCTGCTGCCATTGCCACTTGTCGGCCTCGATGATGAAGGCCGAGGTGCCGCCGCCGCCAGCGATCAGCTCAAATCCCGCGGCCGCGCCGTTGGCGTTCAGCTTCACCGAATAGCGCGACTGTGTATAACCATCGAGGCGCGCGATCGCTTCCTGCTGCGTGGTGACGGAGCTGCTCAGATCGCCGATCGACGACTCGGTCTCTACCTTGTACTGAGCGACCGAGGTGTCCAGCTCCGATAATGCGGCAGCGGTCACCTGCACGGCGCTCGCCACTTCGCCGATCTGCGTATCGACTTGCAGCTGGTAACCAGCGAAGGCGTGATCGAGATCCGACACTGTGCCGGCCAGCTCGGTCACCGACGCCTGACCGTCGGCCGACTCCTGATGGAAGATTTCCTTGTCGATCAGGCCGCGGGCCGCGACCTTGGCGGCGGCCTCGAGCGAGCGGGCCTCGATCTCGGTCAGCGCATCCTTGACCTGGTTCTGCAGCGTCGTCATCTGATAGCGGATGCCCGCGACCAGTTCCTCGGGAGAGAGCCGAACGTCCGGCGTAGTCACCGGCATCCAGTCCGACGGAATGATGTCGCGCGGCGCGGTCGGGATCAGCCGCGCCTCGACCTCGTAGTCGGTCTCGGGAAGCAGCCCGCGGATGATGATCGCGCCTTCGGCATAGAACGGCGTCTGATTGCTGACGACGATGTCTTCGCTCTCTGCCTCGCGCACCCGATAGGCGACGCCGGAGATCCCCGCCAAGGTGCCGTCCCATGCCAGCCGGATGCACGGGCGCCGTTCCAGTCCGCTGGCATCACGCTCCACATAGGGCTCGACCAGCCAGCTTAGCGTTCCCTGCGGCGCCGGACGCACGAACGTCGTCGGGCCGATCGTCACGCCCTGGTAGTCGGTCTCGTGATTCCAGTCGTAGTCGGCCGGGTCGACCTCGGTCACCGCCATGGTGACGTCGAGATTGGCGTGGTCGGTCATGCCGTCGACGCGGAACAGCTTCGCCGAATAGCCGTTGCGGGTCGAGGTCCATTGGCCGACGTCGCCGGGCTCGGCCAGCCAGAACGCCGGCGGAAATGCCAGCTCGTGCGTGCGCGCGCGCCGGGCCTCGTCGATCGCACTCTTCTGCAGGCGCTGCACCTGCGCCGCATACGGCACGAAGTCGAGCAGAGGCGTTGCCATCAGCCGCCGGCCGCCGTCGCGCGCTTCGAGATCTGGCCGGTGATAGGCAGGCGCCGTGATGACGCTCCAGCCTTGTTCCGGATCCGGATAGCGCGCCTGCACGCCGTTGGTGCTCCGATCGAGCGAGAAGAACGGCTGGAACGTATGCTCCTCGGTCGACAGCAGATCCGCGTCTGTCCAGCTGAACGACGGGCTGTCCGGCGCGCCGGCATGATACTTGTAGAAGCCGCCGACCTCAGTCAGCCGTCCCTGGCAGGTGCTGTTCAGCTTGCTGATGATGTCGAGCGGCGCCTGATCGACCGAGATCTGACCGCCGGACCGATAAGCCGGCTCGATCCCGTTCTCGCCCTCGACACCGCTGCGGCACTTGGCGATCTGCACCAGCCAGTTCGTGATCGGCAGCCGCGGCGCGCTCATGCGCTGCGCGCCGTAGAACCAGGCGCCGCCGTAGTTGATGCCGCGGAGGATGTTATAGGCCTGGACCACCGGCAGATCGTCGCCGTCGCCGCCCCAGGTGGAAGGATCGCTCCAGCGCTGCGGTCCGTCGCCGCCGGCAGTGGTGTCCTTCGACGGGTCGTAGAGCGGGATCGAGCCGGGCACGAACTTGTAGCTGGGGAAGCCGGCGAACAGCGTGTCCTCGACCAGCGCGGTGCAAATCACATAGGCGACGCCGAAGCCGACGCGCGTCGCCTCATAGGGATAGTCCGCGCTCGAAACCCGGTTGACCAGATACGGGTCGGCCGCTGTCTGCCGGCCGTCGTAGTACTTGATCCACAGATGGTCCTTGCCGTCCTTGCGGTACTGCGCCAGCGGAACGCCGAACTCGCCATGCGCTTCTCCGGACAGCAGCGTGCACAGCTCGCCGTTGACCCACACTTCGCGCAGCGGACCGCTCGGCAGGTCGGCGAGCGCAATGACCTGGACGTGATAGGCGTTCGGTGTGTCGCCGTCGTTGCCCCACTCGTTGGCGTAGACCAGCGATCCCGCCGTGAAGCTGTAACCGACGATGAAGCTGCGCGGAACGTCGCCAGCGGCCTGCAGCTGGCCCTGCGCCGAGAAGTGGCTCTCGGCCGACTGTGACGCCTGTTCCGGCTTCTTGCGGAGCAGATAGGAAATGCCGACCGAGGTGGCGAGAACGCCGACCGCAACGAAGGCCGTCGCGAAGAAACCGGTCAGGCCGATCGCCGAAGCAATTGCGCCGAAGATGGCTGTAAAAATTGCCATTTCAAAGCGCCTTCAAGAAGTGGGTTTCGGCGGTCTGGTAGCCGCGTCGCAGATACAGCTTCGCCACCTGCGGATCGCTCCCCATGCCCGCCATGCCGGCGAAGACGCAGCCCTGACGCCGAGCCCAGTCCTCATAGGCGTCCAGCATCCGCGGCGCGGCGCTGCCGCCGCGATGTGCGGGGTCGATCCACCAAGCCGTCTCGCTTGCGATCCACACCGGACCGAACCGGTGCTCATAGGCGGCAGCGAGCAGCACGCCGCGCGTGATGCCGTCGCGATCATCCGCCGCGAGGCAGATCATTCGCGGCGACCGCACGTGCATCAGGAACAACCGTTCCGCATAGGCTGGCTCGAACGGCACCACGAAGCCGGTCGGACCGTCAGCGCGATCGAACCCGGCGCCGAGGTGCGATGCGTGCAGCAGCGCGACGGCCCGCTCTTTGTCGGTGTCGACTGCAAGGCGAACGATGCTCATCACTTGCTCCCGCCGCCGCTGCCGACAGTGCCGTTTGCGCGGCCCCAGAAATGCTGGCGATCGCCGACCGTCGCCACGTCCTGGTAGAAGTTGTCGGTCGCGCCTCGCTGCCGCTGCGAAGCGTCGGAGCGCGTGTCGGAGGATGAGCGCGTCAGCTCCTGGGTGTGAGACGTGCAGGTCAGCTTGACCGTGCCGAACTCGTTTTCCTTGACGGTGGGAATCGCGACCAGATCGATGAAGCCGTAGAACCTCGGGATCGCCGGGCCGGCCTGTTCGCGGCTGACCTCGTCGAACAGGCCACGATGGATCTGCACCACGCCTTGCTTCGCGTCGTAGCTGCGCAGCAGATCGTTGACGCGGCCGGAGCATTGCGCCAGCTCGATCGTCACCGTCTGCACCGTCAGATCGGACACCAGCGCGATGTCGGAGATCTTCACCAACGTGCTGCTGCCGATATAGGTGCGCGTGACGATACCGCCGGTGTCGGGGTCGATCACCTGCGCGTCGAACGATCCAACGTCCGACCACATACCGTCATAGACCGGAGAGCCGTCGGCGATCGCGCGGACCTGCAGCCACAGAAAATCGCGCGACACCAGGGTGCGAGCGCGCAGCGCATTGTAGGCCTGCTCGGAAAGGCTGCGGGTCATGGGATCTGCACCGCCTGAAACGAGATCACGGTCTGCGTTCCGTTGTACGTCTTGGGCTTCACCGAACCGGGCGCGAGATTGAACACGCCGCGCGGCTCGCGCAGGTTCACTGCGGTGCCGAGTTCCCAGCCGGGTCGTAGATGCGGCCGCACCTCGAACTGCGTAGTTGCTCCGGCGCCGTTCGCCACCACGCGCTCGCTGACCCGGTGCAGCGCGCGGCGCCCGTCGAAGTCGAACGACAGATAGTCGCCCTTGCTGATGATCTGCCCGGCCTTCAGCCCGGTCAGTGCGATCGCCTTGTTGTTGGCGTTGACGGCCGACAGCACGCCGTCGTTGGCCGATCCGTCCGGATAGAGGCGCGGCACCGGCCGGCGCAGGTCATAGGCCTCGAACGGGTTGATTACGCCGTCGAGCGTGTCGAGATCGGCTTCGAGCTCCAGCGCCACGGCATTGCGCAGCGGCTCGGTGACGAAGCTTGCGAGCCAGATCGCCGAGCCGAGATCCTTGCCGATCGAGATCCCGTCGGCCGTGCGGCTCATCTCCTGCCGCGACACCAGCACCAGCGGATCGCCGGTGAAGCCGACATTGGCGAGCAGATCGACGCGGGGAAAGCTGATCGTCATCGGATCTTCCACGCTGCCTTGCCGGCGTTGTACGCCTGCGCGACATGATCGGTGAATTGCGGGCTGCGCACGAAGTCCTTCACGGTGCCTGCAGAGACCTCCTGCGCAATGCCCTTCGCGACGTCTGTCACTACGGTTTTCAGTTTGCCGTCGTCGTCGACGCTGACGGAGAGACGGAACTCCTGAGGCGCGGCGCTGCCGACCGATCCGCCGGACGAAGAAGTCTGCAAGCTGGGCAGCCGTGCGATGTTGCCGAGCGAGTCGAGCGAGCCGCCATCGGCGAAGGCCGGCAGGTACGGCTTGCTCACGTGATGCGGAAACACCGTCACGCCGCCGGCATGCACCTTGATGATCTCAGCACCGCGCTCGCCGACCACGCCCCAGCCAGGTCCAAACGTGCCGCCGTCCGCCGCCGCGAAGGTCGGTCCATAGCCGCCGATGCCGTCCGTCGCGAAGCTCGTCTTGCTGCTGCCGCCGAACAGCGACGACAGCAGGCCGCTGCCGCTGCCGCCCGTGAATGCGCCGAACAGTCCGGAGACCAGGTTGTCGAGCGCCTGGTCGGCGAGCTTGTCGATGATGCGGTTCAGCGCGTTGACGCCGGCGGTGCCGAACGCTTCCCACACGGTCGCGCCCTGCTGCAGCTGTGTGCGAAAATCGCTGAAGGCACCTTTGGTGACGTCGAGCGTGGTGTTCTTCAGCTGCAGCATCGACTGATTGAATTTCAGCGCGGCGGCGGCAGAGCTGTTGAGTGCCTTCTCGACATCGTCGCCATACGCGCCGCGCAGCTGCTCGGCGATCTGCGCGTCGTCGGCCGTCAGTCCGAGCGTCTTGCGCTGGAACGCGGCGTCGGACTGCACCCGCGCCAGCGCCAGCTTCTGCGCGGCCTCGCCGGCGCGATCGCCGATCTGCTTCACGCGATCGGCATATTCGCCGGCCACCTTGATGCCGGCCTGCTGCGCGGATTCGGTCAGCACCGCTTCGACGCGCATCTTGGCGATCTCGCCGGCGCTCTTGCCGGTCGCCGCGGCTTCGGCCTCGGCGCTCGCGGCCTGCCGGTCCATCGACTTCGCGAGCCGCTCGAACTGACCGGCGGTGTCCTGGACGTCGCGGCTGATGTTCAGCCGGGATCGATTCTCGGCGACGTTCTCTCCCTTCAACAGGCCGCGCGCCGCATCGTTCTGCGACTTCGCGGTCGCGATCTCGATTGCCTTGTTGGCGAAGTCGGTGACCTGTCCGGCGGCCTTGAGCAGTTGCGGATTGAGTTCGGTGATCCGCGCAATCTCGTCGATGAACGCCTTGACGTCCGGCCGCCCAGCCTTGAAACCGTCCTGCAGCTTGAACAGCGCATCCTCGAACGCGACGAACTCAGGCTTCACCTGCTTCACGCCGGCGAGGAAGTCTTCAATTCCGCTGTACGTGGTCAGGTTCGAGATCGTCTTGCCGACCTCGCTCATCAGCGACGCGCCGAGCTTCAGGTCACTGAGGTCGATCTGCAGCTTGATGAACGCTTTGCTCTGATCGTAGAACTGCCCGGCGACGTTCTTCGTATCCGAATAGGCGTCGCGGACGCGGCCGATCAGCCGCTGCTGCTCGGTCAGGTTCTTTTCGAGATTGGCGCTGCCGCGATTCTGGATCTCGTAGTAGGCCGAGACGGCGGCGGTCGCGACGCCGAAAGCGCCGGTGAGAAAGCCAACCACGCCGACCGAACGCGACAACGCGCCCAGGCTCGCCGTCAGGCTGCTCGCCGTGCTGGCGTTCAGCGCGATCGCATCGTTCGACCCTTTGGCCTTCGCAGCCAGCTCGCCGAACTTCGACAGCAGGATCGAAGCCGTCGCCACCAGGTTGTCGTTTGCCGCGCCTGCCGCATCGGCGCTGCCCTTCATCGATCCGGCGGCGCCGCTTGCCTTCTTGAAGCCGTCCTCGAGGCCCTTCGCCGTATCGGTCGCGGTCTTGCCCAGGTCAGTGACGGCCTTCGACGCATCGGTCGCGGCTTCCACCGCGCCTTTGCTGTCGCCGTCGATGACCAGAGAGACCCGCATGGTCAGCTGTTACTTTCGTTCAGTGCGGCGCAGGCCGCGGCTTCCATGATGCGCAGTCCGCGCCACAGCGCGGGCGTGATGGTGATTTCTTCGGCGTCGAGGCCGACACGCACCGCCGTGTAGTCGAGGCTGACATAGACGAGGCGTGTCGGCGCCGACGCGCCGCCGCCCATCGTGGCGAAGCCGCCGCCGCCGATCGCCGCAGTCCGCCACTGCGACGCGACCGACAGGAACGCCCGCACGGTGTCGGCATGTTCCGGCCAAATGCCCGCATAGTCCGCGGCCTCGATCGGCGCCGGCGTAGCGAGCGCCTCGGTCAGTTCGGCGATCGACTCCGCGTCCATCCCGAACCGCCTCGCGTCGGCGATCGCTTTGGCTTCGCTGGGATCGGGGGCCGCCGGCGATGAGCCGCGCGCCCATTGCCGGGCGGCCCATGTCAGTTTCCCTCTTTGACCTTGTTCACCGCATCGAAGTAATGGGCGATGATCGCCCGCCGGACGTTGCTCATCCGCAGCAGCTTCTCGCGCAGCTCCAGCGAGCACACCACCGGTTCGCCGGTCGGACCGGTCAGGCCGTCGAGCTTCGCCACCAGCGTGAACAGGAACTTCGACGTGCCGTCACCAGTGGTGAGGTCGAACTTCTTCACCTCGTCGGTGTCGAGATAGTTATAGGTGACGTCCAGCTTCTCCTCGGAGAAGCCGCCGTCGACCGGCGTCATCACCGTCACGGTGTGGGTGAAGGTCGGGTTTGAAACGATCTTGAACATGGTGTGTCCTGACTAGGTGAGCGTGAGAGAGAACTGGTCGTTGCCGGTGCCGCTCGGCAGCGGCGTCAGGGACAGCACGCGTTCGGCGATGCCCTGGTTGTTGGTGGCGGAGCCCGGCCGCTTCAGCTGGCAGGTCGGCGCCGCGATCGTCGCGATGTTGCCGGCAACGGTGCCGTGCACGATCTCGGCCGGGATCAGCGTCTGGGCGGCAGCAAGCGCGAACGGATCGAAGTCGGTCAGCGGCGTGACCTCGACCGTGCAATCGAGCGCTTCGGCGCGATCGGTGATGATGATCTTCTCGACGTTGACGAGGAGCCGCGGCTCGACCTTGTTGCCGAGCTTCAGGCTCCAGCTGCGAAGCGCCAGCGCGACGCTGTTCAGTTCGAAGGTCGGCGTGTTGGCGGCTGCCGCGATTTTCGGCTTCTTGAACCCCGTGAGCGTCGTCGCCGGCCGGCTCACTTCGGCCGGCGCGACCCACAGCCCGGTGAAGGTCCAGCGAATGCGCGGAATGCCCTGCGCGTCCAGGCTGATCGTCGCGTCGCCGCGCGCGCCCTTCAGCGCGTGCAGCGTATCGCCGAGCCAGAACTTGACGTAGAGGCTCTCCATGTCCTCGCTGATCGGCGAGTACGTCACGGACGTGTTGGCGACGATCACTTCGGCGCAACCGCAGCCGCGCATCAGCGGTCCCCAGCCGGGCGCGGTGCCGGCTGTGCCGGAGCCTGCAAGCTCGGTCGAGAATTCGATGATGACGTGCAGCCCGGCCGGGATCGTGGCTTCGCCCGACAGATAGTCGCGGATCAGATTGCGGGCGACGTCCTGGCCTTCCATCGGCCGCAGCGAGATATCGGTGGCGAGGATCGCATTTGCGGCGCCGGTCAATGTCGGGTCGGTCGCATAGACCGACTCCAACTTGGCGAGCAACACCATCTTCCGGAAGAAGACCTGATCGACCATCGTTACTTCTCCGTCTTGGCTTTGCGCGCCGGCTTGGTGTCGGCGGGCTGTTTGTCGGCCGCCTGAAGCCGTTCGGGCGTGTTGGCGATCGCGAACTCGTCGGCCGCCTTGATCAGTTCGACGGCGAGCCTGGTCAGCGAGCCGTCGGGTTCGCGGCGATAGCTGCCGCCTTTGTGCGGGTGTTTCATCGTGCGATCCTGAGTTGATCGAGAAGCGTGTATTCGAGCTGGTAGACGACGAGCCCCTTGGTGACCGACACGAGCCGGCCGCGACGGAACATCAGCACGCCGCTCGCATCCTCCGGTCCCCAGCCGGCGAGCGCGGCGGTGACGGCGTTGCCCAACTCGTCGATCGTCGGCAGCGCCTTGCGCGCCTTGGCGTCGCCGAGTGCCTTGATGCAGAGGATCACGCCGACGGTCTCGCCGATCGTCTGCGTGTGCAGGCCGGCAGCCGTTGCGCCGCCGCCACCTTGATCGTCGGCGCCGAGCGGGATCACGAAGGCCGAAACCTCGCGCTGCGGCGGCGCGCCGGCGTCGGTCAGCGCCGCCAGCTCGGCCACGTAGTCGAGCTTGCCCGTCAGCGCCGGCACTTCGGTTTCGAGCCGTTCCTTGACATGCACGATCAGGCTCACGCGGCGGCTCCGTTCTCGGAGGCCAGCCACTGCTCGGCGATCGATAGGATCTCGCGCTCGTCGTCGTCGTCGAGACCGAGAAAGGCGCGGACCGGCATGGTGATGGTGTGGGCGCCGATCTCGGCCTTGCGGGCGCGATCGGCCTTGTTCGGCTTGGCAAAGCGCGATTGCCCGGTCTTTGAATTGGTCTTGAAATGCAGCACCGCGGTGCGGGCCGCCTTGTTGATCAGACCACCGAACTGATGGATCGCCGCATAAACCACGTTGGTGCCGATCTCGACGTTGTCGCTCGACGCCTGATAGGTGATCGAGCGCATCAGCCGCGCGGTGAGCCGCAGCGTAAAGCCGCCGTGTTTCTTGACCCGCAGCGACGGCGGCCAGGGCGATCCGTCCGGCGCCTTCGATGTCTCGAAGCGATGCTGCGTCGAGGTGGTGACGGACGCGCCGATATTCTCGAACAGGCCGAGCTTGTCGCCCGCACGCGCGATGTAGCCGGCCAGCGGCGCCAGCGCGTTATCGGCGTCCTTCAGCGAGATCCTGATCAGCGCGCCGGTCATCAGATGTAGCCCTTCAGGCTTTCGGCGGTGAGCGGGCGTTCGCGGTCGGTGACGCGCACGCCGTTGGTGCCGGACGCTTCCGGTTCGACGCCGGCGACGTCGAGCCGGATCGAGCCGCCGGCAATCAGCAGCAGCTTCTTCTCGGCATCGACGTAGTCCTGGCGGATCTTCTCACCGACCGCGTCGCGGTGCAGTTTGTAGATCGCGATCGCGATCGCGATGTCGCGCAGCAGCGGCGGCGTGGTCGGCAGCGGCAGCGCGTAGCGGCCCTTGAGATAGCCGTCGATCGCCGCGTCGGTATCGGCAAGCGCGCGCGCCACCACGGCCGCGTCGATCTCGCCCGTCGCCACGTCGGCCCGGTCGGTGAGATCGACCAGCATGGCGGTGCCGAAGCGGTCGACCAGGTCGGATTGCGATGCGTAGGTCACGACTCGACCTCGATCCGCAGCGCGTTAGACTGCACGTAGGCGTATTTGTTGACAGACTCCGCATTGCCGCCGTCGACCACGACGAAGCGGGCTGCCATTGCCCCGGGGATGAACTTGCACAGCTCGGCGGCATCGAGAATGCGGCGCCCCTTAGCATCCGAAGCCCGCGCGAGATCCTTCGCGAGATGGCGCATGCCCAAGGGATCGGAGCCGAGAAAGCCTGCATCGGATAGCGGCAACCCCTGCTGAACGACCACGGCCGGATTGCGCAACAGATCGAGCAGCGCATCGCCAAAGCCGAGCACGCCGCTGAAAGCTTTCTGATCTTCGACCTGATCGGCGCCGAAGCTGGCGAGCTGCTCGACGATCGAGCGCAGGCTGGCGCCCCGCGCGAAGGCTTCGCGGCCGGACTGATAGGACTCTTCGTCGATTTTGAAAGGCGGTTCATTCGCCATGTCGGCACCCCTCGGTTGATCCGGAGACTCCTGCCGCGGCGAGTCGGGCGCCGCGGCAGGAAGGGGCCGCACTAGGCGACCGATCGTGCACACCGCAGGTCAGGGCTACGGTGTGCAGGATGGATGCGCGGGTCGGCTACGTCGCCGCCTCGACGATCTTCTCGATCAGCACGATCTTCACGATCAGCTCCGGATCGGAGATGAGCGCTTCGAGCTGCTCGGTCTTCAACTCGTCGGCCGGGATCAATTGCGACTCGCGCGTGAAGGCAAAGCCCGCCCGGCGCCGACCGCGCTCAGACCTCGACCGGACGTCGACAAACTTCGGCAGCTCGGTCCTGGCTTCCTTGGCGGGCGCAGCCTTCTCGGCCTCGGCGTTCGCTTCTGCCGCGAGGCGGTCCGCCTCGGCTTTCGCAGCAGCATCGGCTTCGGCCTTCGCGTCGGGCGCGACGTCGCCCTTCGTCTTCTCAGTCTTCGGTTTGCTCGCCATGTCCGACCTCACAGCCACGGCACGACGAGCAGCTCGGCGGTGCCGGCCCACTTGTTGCTTTCGCCGCCGTTGATCAGCTGGCTCTGCAGGATCGCGCGGCCGGCGCCTTCATTGGACGAGCCGACCACCAGCAGATCCGGCACGATGCCGAGCGGCTTGCCGTAGTCGCCCTTCATGCCAGTCAGAGCGACGCGGGCCGCTTCGTAGTGCGTCGGGTCGAGTGTCTGCTTCGAGCCCCAGGCGAACTGCCAGAAGCCGAAGCCGGTGTTGCCGCGCGCGTCGGCGCCGTAGACGAATTCCTTGTTCCGGAAGACGTTTTCATCGTCGAGCTTGTCCATCGAGACGAACTCGAAGTCCTTGCGCTTCTGCAGGATGATCGGCTTCAGCGTGCGCTTGGTGCACAGCAAGAACCAGGGCGAGCCACTGCCGCCGTCGGTGTTGGCGACGCTCTGGGGCACGCCGTTCTCGTCGAGCACCGGGTAATCGGTGTCGAAGAAGTTCTGGCCGTCGTAGCACGGCTTGGTGAAGCCCGCCTTGAGCTGCGCCCAGGCCAGCTCCTCCCAAGCCGAGCCGGTCGACTCGCCCATCTGGGTGAACAGCGTCGAGTAGATGCCGAGGTTGTCGGTCTCGATATCGTCGCGATCGACCCCGATGGTCAGCTCCAGCGGCTTCTCCTTGATCGAATAGTCATGCTCGGAAATGTTCTGCACGACGCGCGGACCGATCCATTCGCGCACGCCCGGCATCTTGCCGAGCCAGCCGTACTTCTGCTCCTTGGTGCTGGCCGGCACGACGGTGGTGACGCGCAGATACTGCGACGGCGCCAGGCCGAGACCGCCCTGAAAGGACGTCTTGAAGCCGACGCGCAGAGCATTGAGGTTAGCGGAGTTGACGATCATCGATCCTGTTCCTTGGAAAGTGGTTTCAACGAGGGACGGCGAAGCCGCGCTTAGTCCCGCTCGATCTCGAAGAACACGTTGGCGACGGTGGCGGTGGCGTTGGTGCCACCGACGGTGAGCGACAGCGCGTCGCCGATTGCAACGACGTTGGCGGCGGTCGGCTCGACGCTGTCGATGTCGCCGGCGGCCGATCCGGATTGCGTGATGGTGATGACACCGCCGGTCACTGCCGTGTTGCCGATCTTCGCCGTCAGCGTCGCGTCTCCGGTGGTCAGCACGCCTTCGGTGATCGACCAGATCTTCACGATGCGGCCGGCGAACGGCGACACCGCACGATAGACGTTGGTGCCGACCAGCGTAGCGACACGCAGCGGCAGCGCGACGCGCCGGGTCGCTAGATAGGCCGCGAGATCGTCCTCGTCGAAGCAGACGGTCACGCCGAGGCTGTCGACGCCGGCCACCACACCGGCGATCGACCGGGTGCTGGCACCGTTGGTCTTGGCGACCGTCTGGTCATCGACCGCGTAGCAGAACTTGCCGATATCGGCCTTGGTGATCTCGTCGGTCGAAGCGGAGTTCGCGAAGCGGAAAGCGCCGCCGCGATAGTCGACCACCTCGTCGCCGGCGCTGCCGCCGGAATTGTCGACGAACCGCTCGGCGCGGCCGCAACCGCGCAGGCCGAGCGCCGTCTGGCCCTTGGTGATGTAGCCGGCGGCGTTGCGCATCACCATCGCGCCGGCGAAGATCTTCACCGCGTCGGCAGGGCCCTGCTTCATGTCGCCTTCGAGGCGAGGCGTATTCCGGTCGGCGGTCAGTGCCGTCATCGTCAGTCTCCTGGTCGGCGGAACGCCGCTGCGTTGAACTAAGGAAGTCCGGCCGCGTCACCGCTGCAGCCGGGTAGTCCGTCACTGGCGCCACATACGGTGACGACGCCCGGTAACGGGTCGATCAGCTAGCGGCGTGCTCGGCCGCCAGCGTCTTGGCGTAGTCCTCGGGCTTATGACCCAGCAACTTGGCGGCGATCATCTGCGCAGCGTTGAGCGAGGTCTGGCCGTCCTTTTGTTCGGGCGGCAGCAGCGTCGTGCCGGACTCGTTGAGCTTCGGAAACGAACTGATTTCCTTCTCGACCGCGGCGGGGTCTGCCATGTGGCGCGCGATGTAGTGATCGCGCAGCGGCTTCACGCCGACGCGCAGATCCCGGATCGCGCCGTCAACGAAGGCGGTAGCCTTCTCCTTGGCGGCGCTGCCGAGCAGATCGTTGAGCTTCGTGGTGACGGTCGCCAGTTCGGACTGCAGCGACTTGACGATCGGATTACCCTCCGGCGCCGCCACCTTCGACACCGCAGCCGCGATCGCCGCAGCGTCGGCGTCGGCAGCGAGACCGACAACCGCCGCGATCGGCGACAGCGCGGCGTTCAGAGCCTTACTCACCGCCGCGTTCATCGCGGTCGCATCGCCGCCGCCCGTCAGGTCCTTGATCTTGGCGAGCACCGCGGCTTCGTCCGCCGTGTCGTCGAGGCCGAGCAGCGCGCGCAGCTGTGCAAGCAGATCCATTGAAGTCTCCTGTTGATGTAGAGCGGCCATGCCGCGCAGGTTCGGGACGTTGGTGAGCGAGGCGCGCAGCAGCGTCAGCACGTTGCCGGCCTTGTCGTGGGTGAAGACGGGAGAAATGAACCGGTAGGCGCGATCCGCCATCAGCGCCGCGCCGGATGCGTTCCAGTCGATACGCCCCCAGATCGCGCCGTCGCGCGCCTCGGCAGCGACGATCCAGCCGCGCGCCGGCGACGGCTCGCCATTCGGCGCGGCGAGGTCCGTCGCATGGTTCTCGTCGAGCGGCGCGCGACCGCCGACTGCCTCAAGGCTTTGCGCAGCGAGCGCCGCCGGATCTGTGACGCGATACGGACCACGGCCGTCCACGGTGTGGATCACACCGCCGTCGCCGGCCGGGATCAGCATGATCCACTCCGGCGCCGAGCCGTCCGCGTTCAGCGCGATCGGCTGACCGACGCCGCGCGCCACGTTCAAAACTGGTTTGGATTTGTGTCCCGACATGCCGGCACATTGGCCGGGGGCAGCGGGATCGATAAGACTGACAGGTGTCAGGCCCGAAAGGTCGGCTGGTGCGGACGGTCCGGTGCCCCAACCCTTAGCCGCGTCGCGCCGATTTGGCGACCGGAAATCGCAGCGTCATCCGATCGCGGTAAAAAACTGCCGCTCGACGCACCGAAATCGGGGTCGCGCCGCCGACTCCGGGAATCCCACCTGATCCGGACGACCGGAAGGCGCCGCGCCGGGCCTCAGGCGTTTCAATTTGAGTTTAAAAAAAATCCGGCTCCCTTCGCAGGGGCCGGGGTCCCGAAAAGCCGTCAGAGGCCCCGGCGGCGAAAACGTGTCAGAGCCGGCCGCGCCGGTCCGGCCGGTCACCTCGAAACCGGCATATCCCGGCGCTTCAAGGTGGTGTCCGTGGGGCCTTTGGCAGCCGGATCGGCCGGGCATCCGTCGCGGTTCGCCAGATCGTAGCGCACGGCCAGCATCGGTTTGCCGAGATCCCGCCGCAGCAGCGTGACCTTCGCAACGTCGGAGGCCGTGCCGCCACCCAGCGAGATCCGGCACGTCTTCACGTCGGCTTCCGTCGCCAGATCGTCACGCCCGCAATTGCCGAGCGGCCGCCACTCCAGCGCGGCGCCGCGATCGAAGTGGAGGATCGCGTCCGTCCGCAGCTCGGGCTGCGCATAGCGCGCCGAGAGCCGCTCGACGATCGCGGCCTGCGACGCGTCGGCATCGGCGACCGAGCCGAACTCGGCCAGGCCGATGACCCTGCACACCTCACCACGCGCATTCTCTGCGACGACGTAGCGGCTGAATGGCGCTGCCGGCGCCGGCACCGATCGCAGCACGACGAAGCGTTGATCGCGCCTCGCGATGTCCAGCTGCGAAACCTGCTGATCCATCGCCAGACCGAACGGGCGGTCGGCGCTCGCATGCGCTGTCGTCGAGAGGATGGCTGCGATCAGCGCGCCTATAAGCTTCGGCCGGTCCATCTCACTCTCCCGAAAATGCGGAAGTCACCGTCGACATCGACAGCCGCGTCGTCCGGAAACAGATCGCGATTGTCCGAGCGCATCATCACCGCGCCGGAGCTGCTCCGCAATAGACGCTTCACAAATGTTTCGCCGCCGATCGAGAACACGTAGATCCGACCATCGGCAATCAGCGTGTCGGATACATCCACCACCATCATGTCGCCGTCGTCGATCGTCGGCCACATACTCAGACCGCTAGACTCCATCAGCCGTGCGTTCACCGGCTTCACCCCGATATGCTCCAAAATCCCTCGGGGGAAACGCACGTGTCGAGAAGACTCGTCAATTGTCAGTTCGCCGTGGCCGGCACTCACCTTGAAGGCCAACTTCTGCAGCGGCACGTCGCCATCGGGTTCGAGCTGCTCGTCGTCGTCATCCGCGCCGCGCGGCGCTAGCCGCTCTGCAGGTTGGCCGGACGTGAGCCAGCTGACCGGAAGCCGCGCATAGGCCGCGAGGTCGACCAGCACCTGGTCGGGAATCTTCGGCGCCTTGAGATCGCTGGCGTCGGCCGACTCGTAGCGGTCGATCTGCTTCCCGCTCTTTTTCAGCGTCCCCTCGCGCAGCTCCTTGGGGATCAGTCGCAGCGCCACGGCGAATCGGTTGCCGACCGTCAGGCTGCTCCAGTCCGGCAGCAGCCCGCCCAGCGGGACCTCACGCAGCGTCTCTAAAAGCCCCTTCACGTCGTTGTACTTTAGTCGTCGCGAGAGCTTTTTACGCAATTTTTCCCCGTAGTGTTCCGATCCCTCGGTGTCATGGGGTTGATTTTTAGACATTTGCGCGTACTGTGGTCTTGTTCGGGACACGGACGGCCAGAAAAAATAGCCGTCCTCCGAAGGGCGGCTCTTTCCTCGGGACACCATGACCTCATCCGGTTGGCATCGCGCAGACATTGTAGCGGCTTTTCGCAAGCGCGGCACCACGCTCGCCGAAGTGGCTCGCGAACGCGGCCTTTGCGACTCGGCCCTGCGCTCGGCGCTGACACGTCCGCGGGCGCCGTCGAACAAGATCATCTCCGAGTTTCTCAAGGTCCCGCTCCACGTGCTGTGGCCGAACTGGTTCGACCGCGAGGGTCACCGGATTGGGCCGAAAGCTAGTTCCCGCCGGCGCAAGGCGTCGAGTCAGAAACGCAGCCGAAAACTGAATCGGGGTCGGGCATGACCAATGCATCCCCGACCACCGCAGAGAAATTCGCAGTCGCTCGGATGGTCGGCGGCCAGCCGCGGTTCTTCCTCGGCTTCACCGAACAGACAGCCGCTCACGGCCTCGCCGGCGTGCTCATCACGCCGGAGCCCGACAAGGCGCGCGAGTACGACAGCCGCGTCATCGCCGAGCTGATGGTCGACTTCCTCGACTTCCTCGATAGCACCGGCGCCGGTGAGCGCCGCCGCAACTGGATCGTCATGCCGCTGCCGGAGGAATGGCTGTGAGCCGCCGCCGTGCCAGCGATACCGCTTCGTCCGACATGTTCGCCGGCTATCAGCCGCGGCCGGTGGTCGAGCGGTTCTCGGCCGAGCGGGTCCGGGCATCGAGCTGCGCGGCCCGGATCAAACAGGCGCTGAAGGAAACGCTGCGCGAATGCGGCCGCTCGCGCGAGCAGGTCGCCGCCGAGATCAGCGAGTATCTCGGCGAAGTCGTCTCGCCGCTGATCCTCGATCAGTACACGTCAGGCGCAAACGAGAAATCCAACATCCCGGCGCATCGCCTCGTCGCGGTGTTCGCCGTGACCGGCGACATCCGCCTGCTCAACGCACTGCTCGAAGACACCGCCGCGATTGCCGTGCCGCGCAAGCACGAGGCGCTGATCCGCCGTGAGGTCGCGAAGGAACTGCGCGACCGCCTCAATCAGGAAATCGAATCCGCCGATGCGGAATGGAGGGCAGCACAATGAACGCACCCAGCGTGATCGGATGGCGGCTGCAGCCGCTCCAGGGCGTGACCGCCAAAGTCATCGTAGCCGACGACGATCGCAACATCGGCGTTCTCTACGCCAGCGAGATCAATCCGCAGTCGGCACAGGACGGAGCGCTCCTCGTCGCAGCGCCGAAGCTGCAGGCCGCGCTGGCCGAACTGGTAGCAGCGCTCAACGAGGCGCTGTCGGCCATCGATGTCGCAGGTTCGGTCTACTCGATACGCATGGACAACGCCCGCGATGCCGCCGACGCGGCCCTCGGAGCGGTCGCTGTGGTGGAGCCGCGCCGATGACCGACGCAGCTCCGAAGATCCGCACCGCCAACATTCCGCCGAACATCCGCATCGTTCGGCTTCGCAGCCGGCTGATGGTCAGCGCCAACAAGATCGAGTCGATCGCCGAGGCCTGGGCCCATGCCGGGCTGCAGCTGCTGGCCGACGAACTTGAGCAAGAAGCCAAGCGGATGATCCGCGCGGCGATGTAACGACGGGCTTGGGGTACGGGGCACGTGAAAGACTATCTCTCAGCCGCCGAGATCGCAGCGCTCGCGCTGCCCGGCCTGCCGGCCAGCAAGCGCGGTGTCGCGTTCGCGGCCGAGCGTGCCGGCTGGGAGACGCGTCAGCGCAGCGGCAAGGGCGGCGGTCTGGAATATGCCGTCACGTCGCTGCCGCCTCAGGCCCGCATTGCCTATCTGGGTCACCACACCAGCGAAATCGAATTGCCCGCATCGCTGGCCCGCGAGGCCGCGACCGAGCCCGGCGCCGAGCAGCTCGGCGCGCCGGCTGCTGAAGCCCGCGACGCGCGGCTCGCCGTGCTGGCGCTCGCCGACTCGATCGCCAGCCAGGCCGAGATCGGCCGCAAGCGCGCGGACGTGTACTTCTGCGATTGCTACAACGCCGGTCAGATCGAGGTCGCCGGCTGGATCAAGTCCGAGATCAAGCGCCTCACGCCGCGAACGCTGGCGCGCTGGCGTTCCTTCGCAAAGGCCGGTCAGAAAACCAAGCTGGCCGTCGACCGAGCCAAGGCGCGTCGCGGCACTGGTGTGCTCGATCGCGCCAATGGCGGCGAGGTCCGCACGTTCGTGCTGGCGCTGCTCGCCAAGCAACCGCAGCTCACCGCGCACCACATCCGCGCGCTCGCCGCCGATCGCTTCCCGCTGGTGTCGGTCTGCGATCGCGTCCAACCGCTCCCGCCGGTTCGCACGTTTCAAAACGCCTTGAAGGCGTGGAAGCAAAGCTACCGGGTCGAGCTGGAATCGATCCGCAATCCGGACGGCTTCAAATCGACGATGCGGTTTGCCGCCCGCGTGGCGACGCCGGCGACACGTCTGAACGAACTCTGGCAGATCGACGCTTCGCCGGCCGACGTCATGCTGATCGACGGCCGCCACACGATCTATGTGGGCATCGACGTCTATTCGCGGCGGCTGATCGCAACCGTCAGCAAGACACCGCGGGCCGCGGCGGTCGGTCTGCTGATCCGCAAGGCGATCATCGCCTGGGGCGTCCCGGAGCGGATCAAGACCGACAACGGCTCCGACTTCGTCGCCCGCACCACGCAGCGGCTGTTTGCGGCGCTCGGCATCGATCACGAGACCTCGGCGCCGTTCAGTCCCGAGCAGAAGGGCCACGTCGAGCGCGCGATCGGCACGCTGCAGCGCGGACTGATGCGGACGCTCGAAGGCTTCATCGGCCACAGCGTCGCCGACCGCAAGGTGATCGAGAACCGCAAGGCATTCTCGGCGCGGCTCGGCGAAAGCGCCGAGGACATGTTCGAGGTCGCGCTGTCGGCCGCGGATCTGCAGCGACGGCTCGACGCTTGGTGCCAGGACGTCTACGCGAACGCGCCGCACGCCGGCCTGAAGGGCAAGACGCCATTCGCCGTCGCGGCGATGAGCGCGGGCGGCATTCGGCGGATCGAGGATCTGCGCGCGCTCGACATGCTGCTCGCCCCGGTCGCCGGCAAGGACGGTCTGCGCGTCGTCACCAAGACCGGCCTGCGCATCAACGACACGCACTACATCGGCGGCTTCCTCACGGTCGGCGAGACCGTGCTGGTCCGCATGGACGAGGCCGACATGGGCCGCGCCTATGTGTTCGCGCAGGATGGCGAGACCTATCTGGGCGAAGCGATCGCGCCCGAGCTGCTCGGCATCGATCCGGCCGCCGCGATCGCCGCCGTGCGCGCCGAGGCCAAGAGGATTCGCGACGAGCGGATGGCCGAGGCCAAGAAGCTTGGCCGCTCGCTGAAGGCCAGCGACTTCGCCGACGCGATCCACCGCCAGGCGCTGAAGGATGCCGGCACGCTGATCGAGTTTCCGAAGGCGACTACCAGCCACGATACGCCGGCGCTCGCTGCTGCGCGCAGCGTCACCACCGACGACACGCCGCAACACTCCGATGCGATCGCCGCAATGGCCGAACGGATGCGCGCCGAAGATGCCGCGCGCGAGGCCGCGCAAGCGGCGCCGTCCGCCAATGTCCGGCCGCTGCGCAGCGTCGAGACCGCGCATCAGCGCTGGAACCGCGCCCGCGCGATCGAGGCGAAGATCGCCGCAAACGAATTCGTCGAGCCGGACGATGCCGTCTGGCTCGGCGGCTACCGCGAAGGTTCGGAGTATCGCGGCTTCAAGGCGACCTATTGCGACGCCGAGGAGACCGGCAGCGTCAGCGTCTGAGTAACAACCCGCTCACCCAAGGTCAGGACACCATGAGCAACAAGACCCAAAACAACTACCACGGCCCCGTCGCGCTGAAGAACGTCGCGTCCTTCATGGCGATGACGTACCGGCTGATCGAGCGACCGCCGCATCTGCCCGGATTCGGCGTCTGCCACGCGCCGTCCGGCTACGGCAAGACCTATGCGTCGATCTACGCGCAGAACAAGACCCGCGCGATCCGCGTCGAAGTCGGTGACAGCTGGACGCGCCGTAGCTTCCTGCGCGCCGTGATGCACGAGTTCGGCGAGACCATCAAGGAACGCGCGCCGATCGCCGATATGGCGACGAGGGTGATCGCGGCGCTCGGCGACGATACCAGCCGGCCGCTGATCGTCGACGAGGCCGACAAGCTGGTCGACAAGGGCATGATCGAAATCGTGCGCGAGATCCAGGAGAAGTCCGGCGCGCCGGTGATCCTGATCGGTGAAGAGAAGCTGCCGGCAAAACTGCTCACCGTCGAACGCATGCACAACCGCGTGCTCGATTGGTTTCCGGCACAGCCCTGCGATCTCGACGACGTCCGCGAACTCGCCCGCGCCTTCGTGCCGAAGGTGAAGATCGCCGACGATCTGCTCGACGCCATCCGCGCGCAGTCGGGCGGCCGGGCCCGGCGCATCGTCGTCAATCTCGCGCACGCCGCCGAGCTGGCACGCAACACTTCCAGCGCGAGCCTCGATTTGAATGCCTGGGGTGGCGAGCGCTTCTTCACCGGCGAGCCGCCTAAGCCTCGGCAGATCGAGCTGTACGCAAACAAGTCCGTGAGGGCGGCATGACCAAGCGACCGCCGCAGGACAAGCCATGCATCACCATCACGGCGCCGCTGCGCTGGCTCGAAGTATGGGACGCGCTCCTTTTCGTCTCATCCGGAGGTCAGGCCAGCTTCCGCGTTGACGCGGTCGCGGATCACGCCGGCATGCCGCTCGACGTGGTGCAGTCCTACGTCGCGCGCCTGATGCGCGGCGGGATCGTCGAGAAGCTGACCACGCGCGGCACGAAGCTGCGGCTGACCAGCGTGCCGGCACTGCCGCCGTCCGCGCTCTGGCCCGAACAGCAGCAGCTGTGGAACGCCATGCGCACCATGAAGACCTTCACGTTTGAAGAGCTGGTGTTCGCCGCGGCCACCGACGACGTCGTCATCCCGCACCAGCTGGCGCGCGACTACGTCGATCGGCTCGAAGCCGAAGGGTATCTGCAACCCAACAAGTTCCGCATCGATACCGGCCACGTCTATCGGCTGGTGCCGTCGAAGAACACCGGCGCGCTGGCGCCGGTGTTGGTCGAGATCCGGCTCCCGCGAACGGTGCTGTTCGATCGCAACACGAAGACGGCGGGTCGCGTCGAGCCGATGGAGATCCTCCAATGAGCCGACCCGGCGACGATTATCTCGTCAAGGCACGGGCAGCCTGGGGCAACGAATTGCCCGACTGGATCGAGGAGCTGGCGAAAGAAGCGAACCGTATCACTGCGCGGTCGCTCGCCAAGCGCCTCGGCTATTCGAACGCGGTCATCAGCTTCGTGCTGGGTCGCAAATACAAAGGCGACATGAAGCGCGTCGAGGAGATCGTTCGCGGCGCGCTGCTCGGATCGACCGTGATCTGCCCGATCGTCGGCGAGATCGGCCGCGACCAGTGCCTCGAACATCAGAAGCTCGGCAACACCGGCGCCTCGGCAATCCGCGCGGCGATCGCGCGCGAATGCAGTAGCGGTCGCTGCCAGCACTCCCGCCTCAAGCCAAAGGAGTGACCATGCTCAGTCACGAACTCACAGGCCTTTATCACCAGTTCAAATCGTGGATCAGCGGCGACGGCGAGGCCTTCACGGTCGACGCCGCTCGCGACTTCGAACGCAAGCTGAAGCACGGGGCCGCCAAAGCCGCGCTGCTCGAACTCGGCGTCGACCCGCGCGTGTTCGATACCAGCGTGCCGTTCGAACGGATCGTGCCGGTCGAGACCGGATCGCCGCCGGCGCAGCTGCTGGCGTTCCCGATCGACCGCGTCGTGCGGCGTCCGCAGATTGGAGGCGATGCCCGATGACCGGCTCAGTATCACACCTCGATCGACCGAGCTTCGCCGACCAGGTCGCGGCCGTCGAAGCCATTGAAGTCGCGCAGCGCGTGATTGCGCATGGCACCCGGCGCGCCGCGCTTAGCGTCTCCACCGTCGAAACCGTCGCGATGGCTCACCGCCTGGTCGCGCTGGAGACTCTCGCGGCGATCACCTTCGACATGCTCGCTCAGTGTCAGAGCGCTGCTGATGTCGATCCCGCGCAGCGCGATCAGCTGCGTCTCGTGACGATCCAGCACATCGGCGACGTCGGCGCTCAGCTCGAAGCGCTCGGCTACGTCGCAGCACCTTCCACCACCGAAGCCTCAACGGAGAATTGAGATGGCTCTCAAGACCAAGTCCACCGCCTGTCCCGTGCCGCAGAGCCGCGACGAAGCGAGCAAGGCGATCGCCGAGTTCGCTGCGATCGACCGGCAGCTCACGGAAATCGAGACCGAGATGAACAAGTTTCTCGCCGAGGTCAAAGAGACGTTCTTCGACCGCGCGGCACCGCTGCGTCTCAAGGCGGACGCGATCGCCAGCGCCGTGCAGGCGTATTGCGAAGCGAACCGCAACGACCTCACCAAATCCGGCAAGAAGAAAACCGTCGACTTCGGCGCCGGCAAGGTGTCGTGGCGCAGCCAGCCCGCGAAGGTGACGTTCTCCGGCAAGGAAGACGATCTGATCGACTTCATCCGCCGGTCCAACGACGTCGAACTGTCGGACATGCTGCGCGCCACTTTCGAGATCAACCGGGTGTTCGCACTGAGCCGGCCCGACCTGGTCGCCAAGGTGCCGGGGATCGAGATCGCCGAAGGCGGCGAGTCGTTCGAGATCAAGCCCGACAAGACCGCGTTGCCGGACGCGTCGGTGGCGGAGGCGGCCGAATGACCGCCGCGGCCGGATTGACGCCGCGGATGCGCGATTGCCTTGCTGCGATCGAGAGCTACATCGCGGCAAACCGCTGCTCGCCCTCGATCGAGGATCTTCGCACGAGCCTTGGCCTCAGTTCCAAGGGCCGCGTCAGCGTCATCGTCCAGGCCCTGCAGGAACGCGGCTACGTCCGCTTCAAGCCGCGGCTCAGCCGCACCATCGTGCTGACGCCGAAGACACCGGGCGAGCTGCCGCCTCACATAGATGCGAAGCTGCGCCGCTACTGCGCGTCGACCGGAGATGATCCGGCCGACGTGATGATCGACGCGGTGACGCTGTTCCTCGACCAAATGGAATCCGATCCGCCGCCGGTCGAGGCCTTCCGCGGAGCACAGCGATGAGTCCGAGCAAGCGGAATTCAGGGTGGTCGCCGCAGCGGCGGGCGGCGCAGTCCGCCATGATGAAGACACTCAATGCCGACCCCGACTTCGTCGTGCGTCGTCGCAAGGCGCAGACCGAGTGGTCCCCCGAGCGACGCGCAGCGAAGTCGGCGGAGTTCACCGCCCGCAACCATGATCCGGAGTTTCATAAGCGCAAGCTCGCCGGCATTGCGCAGCGTCCGCGGCGTGGTTTCAAGATTCCGGAGCGCTGTCATCCCTGCGTCCGCGGTCTGTTCGTCGAGATGAACGAGCAGAAGGCGACCCGGAGCGAGGTCGGCCTGCGCGCCGGCGTGAACGAAGAGACATTGTCGAGCTGGCGCGGCCGCAGCATGCCGCTGCTCGACGTCCTCGACGCCGTGCTGAACACGCTCGATCTCGAACTTGCGATCGTCCCGATCGGAACACGCGATCAAAACGGCTTCGCGCGCCGGAAGGGGAAATCATCATGAAGCCGTCCACGCACCGCGCCACCACCTCGATGATCGCCACCATCCACACGCTCAAGGGTCGCGCGAAGCTGGACGACGACAGCTACCGGGATTTGCTCGAGCAATTCGGCGGACAGCGCAGCGCCAAGGATCTGAGCATCACCGAGGCGGGCCGCGTCATCGACCGGCTGCGCGAGCTGACCGGCGATCACGGCATCAAGGGCGCGGTCGCCGGCCTCGACAGCCCGATCGGAACGAAGCTGCGCGCGCTGTGGATCGCCGCCTACGACCTCGGCATCGTCCGCGATCGGACCGATCGCGCGATGCTCGCCTTCGTCCAGCGGCAGACCGGCGTGGCGCATACACGATTCCTGCAGGACTCGTCGGCCGGTGCCGCGGCGGTCGACGGTCTTCGCGCTTGGCTGGAGCGCGCCGCCGGCGTCGACTGGCCGAGCGATCGTCGCGACGTCATCGCAGCCAAGCGCGCGGTGCTCAACGCGCAGTGGCTGCGACTGGTCGCGCTCAACGCCGTGCATCCGTTCATCGCCAGCCGGCCACTGGAAGATCTCGACAGCTACGCCTTCAAGGTCGGCGGCGCCAACGGCTGGCCCTACCTCGACGGCCCCAAGCTCGACGAGGTGCAGAAGGCGCTCGGCCGCAAGCTGCGCCGGGCGATCGAGCAGAATCCCGAGTCCACCACCACCACCACCCAAGAGGAGACTTGAAATGGCATTTGAAAAACTTGTCTCGGCTCCTAAAGCAGCGCTCAGCTTCGATGAGCCGGCCACGATTTCACTGACTAAACGCGGCAAGGCGAAGCTGCCGTCGCTCCATCTCGGCCTCAAGAAAGAGTTGGTCGAGAAGACGAGCCTCTCGAATAATCAGCGCGTTTCACTTCTGATCGGTACCGGTGACGATGCCGGCGTGGCGCGATTGATAGCCGACCACGAAGGCGCGCTGAAGATCTGCATCACCGGAGCGGGTGGCGCCATCATACATGCCGGCAAGACCGATCACTTCGGCGCGGAGACCAGGGAGCGCGTCGGCATCGTCGGCGAAATCATCGACGAAAATACGATCGAACTCACGCTACCCGCCTGGGCGCTGCAGGACTGAGGCGCGCTATGTCCCAGCATGTCGTGCCCGACGAGCTGCTGAAGCGGGCGCAGCGCGAGTCCGGATGGACCGATACCCGCACGGCGGTGATGCTTCAGCTGTGGAACGCCGCCGTTCCGGCGTCGCAGATCGCCTGCCTGATGGGCGGCATCACCCGCAATGCCGTTATCGGCAAAGTCACCACCGAACGCGAACGCCTGACGCGCGGCGGCACCACCGCCAGCGACATCCGCACCGGCAGCGGAGTCCTCGACCCGACGAAGCCGAAGGCGGTGCGCAGCGCTGCGTCGCTCTGCCAGCTGGCACCGACCAGATTGTCGAAGCCCAAGACGGCGACGCAGAAAGCCGCCGCGCGCGGCAAGGCGCCGCCGATCGTCGATCGAGAAATTCCGGACGCGCAGCGCAAACAGCTGATCGATCTCGACGCCACGTGCTGCCACTGGCCAGTCGGAGATCCGCGCAATCCGGATTTCTTCTTCTGCGGCTCGGCCGACGTGATCGAGGGCGAACCGTACTGCAAGGCGCACATGCGCCGCGCGCACGACACCACGGGGCAGAGCGCCGAGCGTCGCACACCGGCATCGGGAGGCGCCCGTGGCTGGCGCTGATGAGCGGATGCAGAAGCTGCTGAAGGAGCTGAAGCCGCTCACCGACTACGAACGACACCAGCGCATCGTCGCGCTGGCCGATCAATACGGCTCCGGCTTCGCCTGGGCCGTGAAGGCGGAGTTCGAGAAGCGGCAGAAGCAGAGGGCTGAGCGATGAGCATCGAGTGGGTCCGTAAATACTACAAGGTGCCTGCAAAACGCGGCGGACGCGTCGAATACACCGGCGACGGATCGCCGGAGCTCGGCACGATCACCAGCGCGTCAGGTGGACAACTTTACATCAGACTCGACGGCAAGCCGCATCCTTTGCCGTTTCATCCGACGTGGAAGCTTCGCTATCTCGATGCCAAGGAACCCGCCGCATGACCGCCGCGCCTGAACCGTCTCTCCGGATCTCCGACCACGCGCTGCTGCGCATCCTGCAGCGGCTGGGCGGCGTCGACGTCGAAGGCTTGCGCAGCTCCGTTGCCCAGGAGTTGTCAGGTTCGTTCTCGAAGGCGCAGTCGGTCGGCGAGAAGGACTACGTCATCGTCTCGCAGGGCTTCGCCTATGTGGTCGCCGACAATACGCTCGTCACCGTCAAGCCGGCGCCGAAGCGATGACGAACGCGCTGCCAGCCGTATTGCAG
>NZ_JBMDXE010000015.1:0-3882 GCF_048594845.1 Rhodopseudomonas sp.
CGCAAATGTCGACGGCCGTATAATCTCAAGTGTCGTTGGCATTGAGTTATCCATTGCGTAGCCGTCGCGACGGCACTTCGAATATTGCAAGCAGAATTGGCTGATCGATTACGGAAATCAAATACTAAGTAGAAAATCCAACACTATATGCAATGTGACCGCTCGTGCCCGCAGGCACATCAGGTTGTTTATTGTGGCCAAATGTACGAGGATGAATGCCCGGGTCAAGCTCGGGCATCACGTCGCTATCGGAAAGCCGCGCCGCGTTACGACAGCGCCTTATTACTCTCCTTCACCTTCTCCGCATCGAGATACAGCTTCTCCCCCATATCCCGAAACTTCTCGCTCATCTGCGCCATGCCGTCCTCGATCACGCCGGACATCGTCATGCCGATGCTGCCGAACGACCCGGCGCCGGCGAGGTTCAGCGCCGCCTTCTCGTTGTCGCCGAGTCCGGCCGCGTAGTCGCGCACATCCTGCGTGATCTTCATCGAGCAGAACTTCGGGCCGCACATCGAGCAGAAATGCGCGACCTTGTGGGCTTCCTTGGGCAGGGTCTCGTCGTGGAAGGCTTGCGCCGTATCCGGGTCGAGGCCGAGGTTGAACTGGTCCTGCCAGCGGAATTCGAACCTCGCGCGGGAGAGAGCGTCGTCGCGCAGCTGTGCGGCGGGGTGGCCCTTGGCGAGGTCGGCGGCGTGGGCGGCGATCTTGTAGGTGATCACACCGGTCTTGACGTCGTTGCGGTCGGGCAGGCCGAGGTGTTCCTTCGGCGTGACGTAGCACAGCATCGCGCAGCCGAACCAGCCGATCATCGCGGCGCCGATGCCGCTGGTGATGTGATCATAGCCCGGCGCGATGTCGGTGGTCAGCGGCCCGAGGGTGTAGAACGGCGCTTCGCCGCATTCCTTGAGCTGCTTGTCCATGTTGATCTTGATCTTGTGCATCGGCACGTGGCCGGGGCCTTCGATCATCACCTGGCAGCCCTTGGCCCAGGCGATCTTGGTGAGTTCGCCGAGCGTCTCCAGTTCGGCGAACTGGGCGCGGTCGTTGGCGTCGGCAATCGAGCCCGGCCGCAGGCCGTCGCCGAGCGAGAACGACACATCGTACTTGCGCATCAGGTCGGAGATCTCGTCGAAATGCGTGTACAGGAAGCTCTCCTGGTGGTGCGCCAGGCACCACTTCGCCATGATCGAGCCGCCGCGCGACACGATGCCGGTGACGCGGCTGGCGGTGAGGTGGATGTATTGCAGCCGCACGCCGGCGTGGATGGTGAAGTAATCGACGCCCTGTTCGCACTGCTCGATCAGCGTGTCCTTGTACAGCTCCCAGGTCAGCTTGGTCGGGTCGCCTTCGCACTTCTCCAGCGCCTGATAGATCGGCACAGTGCCGATCGGCACCGGCGAGTTGCGCAGAATCCATTCGCGCGTGGTGTGGATGTTGCGGCCGGTGGAGAGGTCCATCACGGTGTCGGCGCCCCAGCGGATCGCCCACACCATCTTGTCGACTTCCTCCTCGACCGACGACGTCACCGCGCTGTTGCCGATGTTGGCGTTGATCTTGGTGAGGAAGTTGCGGCCGATGATCATCGGCTCGAGTTCGCCGTGGTTGATGTTCGACGGGATGATGGCGCGGCCACGCGCGATCTCGTCGCGGACGAATTCCGGCGTGATGAACGCCGGCACCGCGGCGCCGAAGCTCTCGCCGTCGGCGAGCGCGGCCTCGGCGCGCTCGAGCTGCTGTTTGCGCCCGAGGTTCTCGCGCTCGGCGACGTAGATCATCTCCTTGGTGATGATGCCGGCGCGGGCGAATTCGAGCTGGGTGATCGGCGCATTGCCGACGCCGCGCAGCGGCTGGTGATAGGCGGTGAACGCTTTGGCGGCATGCGAGGCGCCGACATTGCCGTTGTCTTCCGGCTTGATGTCGCGGCCCTGATACTGCTCGACGCCGCCGCGCTCCTTGACCCATTCGGTGCGGATGCGCGGCAGGCCCTTGTTGACGTCGATGATGACGTTCGGATCGGTGTAGGGGCCGGAGGTGTCGTACACCGGAAGGTTCGGCTCGGTGGCGGCTTCGGAGAGGATGATCTCCCGCAGCGGCACGCGCAGGTCCGGCGCGGCGGTCGGGATCGCGTGAATCTTCCGCGACGAGGGCAGGGCGCCGGTGGTGACGGCCGCGCGGGTGGTCTCGGGATTGGAGCGGATATTCATGCTATCCTCCTGTTATCGGTTGTTATCGGGCCGCGTCGTGGCTCGCGGGTTATTCGTCAGAAGGTGAGGGCACGTTGCGTGTCGCCCTCACCCCGACCCTCTCCCGCAAGCGGGAGAGGGGGAATTAGCGCTTCGGCCGGGGCCGCGCAGCGCGCACAGCCTGCTCCCTCTCCCGCTTGCGGGAGAGGGTTGGGGTGAGGGCGCCGCGCGTCGCAGCTTTCGCGTTGCTCATCACGCCGTCTCTTTCGTTGCATCCAGCCAGGCGCGGACGCGTGCGTCCGGGTCTTCGTTCTGCGTCACGTCGCTGACCACCGCGATCGAGTCGGCGCCGGCGGCGAAAATCTCGTCAGCCTGCTCCAGCTTGATGCCGCCGATCGCGACCAGCGGGATGTCGCCGACGCGCTTCTTCCACTCGGTGATCTTCGGGATGCCCTGCGGCGCGAAGCGCATCGTTTTCAGCGTGGTCGGGAAGATCGGGCCGAGCGCGATGTAGGTCGGCTCGGCGGCGAGCGCGGTTTCGAGCTCGGCGTCGTCGTGGGTCGAGAGGCCGAGCGTCAGGCCGGCGCTGCGGATCTCGTGCAAATCGGCGTCGGCGAGGTCTTCCTGGCCGAGGTGCAGATGCTGAGCGCCGGCGACGATCGCGGCGCGCCAGTAATCGTTGATGATCAGCCGGGTCGACGTGCCCTTCACCAGCTCGAGCGCGTCGGTGACGAGCTGCAGCGCTTCGGCGTCGTTCAGCTCCTTGGCGCGGAGCTGCACGGTGCCGACGCCGAGCGCGGTGAGGCGCTTCACCCAGGCGAGGCTGTCGACGACGGGATAGAAGCGGTCAGGATACGGCATGCCAGAACGGGGTCCCGATCACAGGGGTGGAGGGCGAGGCGAAATCGCGGGCGCCCATCAATCCCGCTTCGTAACCGGTGCGGCCAGCTTCGACCGCGAGCTTGAACGCGCGCGCCATTGCCGCCGGATCTTCGGCCTTGGCGATCGCGGTGTTGAGCAGCACGGCGTCGTAGCCGAGCTCCAGCGCTTCGGCCGCGTGGCTCGGCGCCCCGAGCCCGGCGTCGACCACCAGCGTGATATCGGGCAAGCGGTCGCGCAACAGCTTCAGCGCGTCGCGATTCGTGATGCCGCGCGCGCTGCCGATCGGTGCCGCCCATGGCATGATGACGCGGCAGCCGGCATCGACCAGGCGGTTGGCGACGCTGAGGTCCTCGGTGCAATAGGGAAAGACCTCGAAGCCGTCCTTGCTGAGGATCTGCGCGGCTTCGACCAGGCCGACCACGTCGGGCTGCAGCGTGTCGTTGTCGGCGATCACCTCGAGCTTGATCCACGGCGTGGCAAATAGTTCGCGCGCCAGCTTGGCGGTGGTCACCGCCTCGCGCACGCTGCGGCAGCCGGCGGTGTTGGGCAGCACGGTGACGCCGAGCTCGCGGATCAGCGACCAGAACTGATCCCCCGCCTTGCCGCCCGCGGCCTCACGGCGCAGCGACACCGTGACGATCTCGGCCCCGGCCTCGCGGATCGCGTCCTGCATGATCGCGGGCGAGGGATAGAGCGCGCTGCCGATCAGCAGGCGGGAAGAGATCTCGCGATCGTAGAATTTCACCATAGGCTATGCTCCGAGCACTGCGCGCTCCCTCTCCCGCTTGCGGGAGAGGGCTGGGGTGAGGGCGAC
>NZ_JBMDXE010000150.1:0-5820 GCF_048594845.1 Rhodopseudomonas sp.
CTGGCGGAACAGGCCGTAATCGTAGCGGATGCCATAGCCGAACGCCGGGATGTCGAGCGTCGCCATGCTTTCCATGAAGCAGGCGGCGAGCCGGCCGAGGCCGCCATTGCCGAGCGCGGCGTCGGGCTCGCATTTGCGCAGATCGTTCAGGCCAACGCCGAGATCTCCCAGCGCGGCGGCGAATTGCGCCAGCAGGCCCATATTGTTGAGCGCATCGGTGAACAGCCGGCCGATCAGGAACTCGAGCGACAGATAATACACCCGCTTGCGGCCGGCGTCGTAGCTCTCCTTCTCGGACACCAGCCAGCGGTGGACGATGCGGTCCCGCAGCGCCAGCGCCGAGGCCTTGTACCAGTCGTGCTTGGTCGCCTGGGTCGCTTCCTTGCCGATCGCCAGGGTCAGCTTGGAAAGGATGGCACTCTTGATCTCCGCGAGCGCCAGCTCATCGATCGGCGGCTGCGACGGCTGAAAGTTCTCTGGCGGGGACTGCACGGTCAAGTGACGATCCTACAAAGGTTTTACGGGTTCTGAGCATACAAACATTAGCGCCCGATCGAAACCCGTGACGAGTGCATCGATGTGGCGCGGTGCCTTGGTTTTGTGCAAGGCCTGTGATCGGAGCGTCACTGTTGCGCGCATGAACCAGTTCGACGTCCGATTGCATCCGGAGGATGCCGGAAGCTGGATGGCTGCAAGATGAACGGAAGCGGCGATCGACCTTAGCCGTCAGTGCCAGCTTGGCCGCGCGCCAGCTTCGCCTGCAGCACCGCGTGATGCACAAGCTTGTCAGAACAAATTAAGAACATTTTTGTAAATCATTGAGATATCATTTCGATTCGGTGCGTTCGAGCGCCGATATCTTGGGTCTCTCCAGCTCGTGGGGGCTACATGTCGACGATTGCGTTCGATCAGATGGCGCTGACGCGGATCGCGGACTTCTCGCGCTCGCTGTCGCGGCTGCATCAGCTCGCGCGGCGGCAATGGATCGACGACGACCAGCTCGATCGCGAATTCAACGCCGTGTGCCAGTCGATCTGGGGCTATTCGCCGGACGATCTCTGCGACGAGATGTTCGCGGCCGAGGATCTCGCCTGGCTCGATACGCTGGATGAAAGCAGCGCGCGGATCTTCGCAGCCGAGCACGGCTACGATCTTGTAGACGACAGCGGCATGCTGACCGACTGGTGGGGCTATTGCTGGATGATCCTGGCGGAGAAGCGCGGCCTGCTGACGCCGGAAAACCGCGCCGCCGCCCGCGCCAAGATCGAAGAGGCGTATCTCGCTGCGCCGAATGTGATCGGCGTGATCGTGGCGCGGTGAGGCGAGGTCGCTCCAGCCGGCCAGCGATCCGCTTCAGCTAGTCGAGGCCGGGCGTGGCCGCTGCAGCCCGCCGGCCTGTTGCCGGCTTCGGGGCCGCAGCCGGCTGCAGCGTGTCGCGCAGAGCCGGCGGGGCCTGGTCGGCCAATTGGTCGTTGACCGGGGCGACTTTCATTTCGCCGAGCTTGGCGCGGAGCTGCGCGGTCAGGCCGGGATAGTCGGCCACCGGGGTGAAATCGGGCGCCTGCTCGGCGCCGAGCCGGATGCCGTTATAGGCAGCGAGGCCGGTGGCGGTTGCGACGATGTCGCCGGGGCGCAGCGAGGTGTCCTGCGACAGGTCGATCTGCGCGAGGCCAGCCGGATCGCGCCCATTGCAGGTGCAGTCCGCCTTCAGCGCCTTGCGATAGGCGTAGGCGTTCTCGCTGTCGGCATAGCGCTGGCCGCCGGCGGCGGTCGCGTAGTCGATGTTGCTGCCGTAATAGACCTTGGCGTTGCCGGCCGGGCAGAACATCGTGCACATCTGCGCCGCCGTCATGCCGCCGCGGACCTGCAGGGCGAAATACTTGCCATCGCATGGCCGCACGCAGAACGCCGGCCCGCCCCCGGACGCAACAGGGCGCGACGGCGCCGGCGGCGGGGCCGCCTGCTGATTGAGCCCGAACGGATCGGCGAAGAAATTGGCTTGCGGCGGAGCGCCGCGTTGCTGCGGCCGCTGCGGAGCGCCGCCGCCGAACAGCATTTCGAGAATGTTTTGCGCCGACGCGGGATGCGGATGAAGAGCGGCCGAGCCACCCATCGCGAGCGCGGCGGCGAGCACCATGGGACGTCCACGGCGCAGCATTTCGAAAACCTGACGCAACGCTCACTCCACCCGAGGCGATCGTGCTGCGGCCGAGCCGCGACGCGCTCACTTTAAGTCGGGATGGTAAACGCCGGGTTTCCGCAGGCGCTACGCCTCGTGGGCGGTCAGCCCTTGAGAAATTCGCTGGCCTTGTACAGCGAGCGGAACGGCAGGCCGGCCGCGGCGAAGGCTTCGGCGGCGCCTTCCTCGCGGTCCACCATCGTCAGCACCAGCACGATCTCGGCGCCGGATTCCTTCACTGCCTCGACCGCCTTGATGGCCGAGCCGCCAGTGGTGGTGACGTCCTCGACGATGACGCAGCGCTTGCCGGCCAGGCTCTCGCCCTTGGCCAGCCCTTCGACCGACAGCCGCGCGCCGTGTTCCTTCGGCTTCTTGCGCACGAAGAAAGCCGCGATCGGATGGTTCTTCAGCCAGGACAGCTGCGCGATCGCGCCCGCCAGCGGCACCGCGCCCATCTCCAGCCCACCGACATAGTCGATCTTCTCGTCGCGCAGCGCCTCGTAGGTCAATTCCGCCAGCAGCGCCGCGCCCTCCGGATCGAGCATCGTTGGTTTCAGGTTGAAATAGAAGTCGCTCTTGCGCCCCGACGCCAGCGTGATCTCCCCCCGGCCGAACGAACGGGTACGAATGATGTCGGCAAGGCGGGCGCGGGACGCGGATTTGGACACGGCGGGGCTCTCTGACTTTGGCTTTGCGAAAAACGCCGCAATCTAGACCCGAGGGCGCACGGATGCCAGCGGCAGAGGGGAGGTATCAACGGTCGAAAAGCCGACATCGCCCGCCATGCAGGCCTCTGCGATCCCCCGGCACGGCGCGCTCCCTCTCCCGCTTGCGGGAGTGGGGTGGGGTGAGGGCGCCCCGGGCAGTGAGTCCGCGACACGCGGAGAGGAGGGCCCTCACCCGCCGCGCTTCGCGCGTCGACCTCTCCCGCAGGCGGGAGAGGTTGCTCAGTGCTGGGCGCGATGCCGTACTCGATAGCTCAATGCGCCTCGTCCCAATTATCCGCCGCCCGCGCATCCACTTGCAGCGGCACGTTGAGGATCACCGCCGGGAACGGTGCGTCCTGCATCACGTGCTGGACCACCGGCAGCGTGGCGGCGACTTCGTCTTCCGGCACTTCGAAGATCAGTTCGTCGTGGACCTGCAGCAGCATCTGGGCGCTGAGCTTCTTTTCGGCGAGCGCGTCTTCCATCCGCACCATGGCGCGGCGGATGATGTCGGCGGCGGAGCCTTGCAGCCGCGCGTTGATGGCGGCGCGTTCGTTGAAGGCGCGGATCGACGGGTTCGACGCCTTGATGTCCGGGTAGTGGCATTTGCGGCCGAACAGCGTTTCGACATAGCCGTGCGCACGGCAGAAGTCGCGGGTCTCGTCCATATAGGCGCGGATGCCGGGGAAGCGCTCGAAGTAGCGCTTGATATAGGCGCCGGCTTCTTCGCGGGGAATACTCAGCTGATTGGCGAGGCCGAACGCCGAGATGCCGTAGATGATGCCGAAATTGATCGCCTTGGCGCGGCGGCGGATTTCGGACGGCATGCCCTCGACCGGCACGCCGAACATTTCGGACGCGGTCATCGCGTGAATGTCGATGCCCTCCTGAAACGCTTTCCGAAGCGCCGGCACATCGGCGACTTCGGACAGCAGACGGAGTTCGATCTGCGAGTAGTCCGCCGACACCAGCTTGTGGCCCGGCGTCGCCACGAAGGCGCGGCGGATCTTGCGGCCATCCTCAGTGCGCACCGGAATGTTCTGCAGGTTCGGCTCGTTCGACGACAGCCGGCCAGTCGTCGTCGCGGCGAGCGCATAGGTGGTGTGGACGCGGTGGGTTTGCGGATGCACGTAGGTCGGCAGCGCGTCGGTGTAGGTCGAGCGCAGCTTGCTGACCTGCCGCCACTCCAGAATCTTGCGCGGGACTTCATGGCCCTGCTCGGCGAGTTCGTCGAGCACCTGCGCCGAGGTCGACCACGCGCCGGTCTTGGTCTTGCTGCCGCCCGGCAGGCCCATCTTGCCGAACAGTATGTCGCCGAGCTGCTTCGGGCTGCCGATATTGATGTCCTCGCCCGCCAGCTCGCGGATCTCGGCCTCGATCCGCGCCGCGGTCTGGGCGAAGTCGGACGACAACCGCGCCAACACATTGCGGTCGATCGAGATGCCGCGCCGCTCCATCCGCGCCAACACGCCGACCAGCGGTCGCTCCAGCGTTTCGTACACCGCCGTCATGGAGCCGGCGATCAGCCGCGGCTTCAGCACGCGCGCCAGCCGCAGGGCCACGTCCGCGCGCTCGGCCGCATAGGCCGTGGCGCGGTCGACCGGCACCTGATCGAAGCCGATCTTGTTCTTGCCGGTGCCGGTGAGTTCAGTCAGCGTATGTAGCGTATGGCCGAGATTGCTTTCGCTGAGCGCATCCAGCGCATGGCTGCCGCGGCCGGCGTCGAGCGCGTAGGACATCAGCTGCGGATCGTCCATATTGCGCAGCGTGATGCCATGCTGCGCCAGCAGCACCGCGGCGAATTTGATCGCGAAGCCGACCTTGGCGAATCCGGGGGATTCCAGAACCGGCTTCAGCGCATCGAGCGCGTCGCGCGTACCAAGCTGGTCGGGCACGAGGCCGGCGGCGAACAGCCCATCACCGTCGCCGCTCTGCTTGTGTGCAAGCGGAATGTAGACGGCCTGATTGGGGCCGACCGCGAGGGCGAGACCGGTCAGCTCCGCCTGCATCGGATCGATCGAGGTCGCAGCCGCCTCGAGCGCGACCACTCCGGTGGCGTGGATGCGGGCGATGAAGTTGTGCAGATCGTCGAGCGTTCGCAGCGTCTGATACGCGCTACGATCGACCGGCACCTTGCGCGCGGCTTCGGCCCGCGCCGCCACCAGCGTTTCCGGCGACAACACCACGCCCGGCTTGCCGTCGCGGCCACGGCCCGCGTTTAGCGCGCCACCTTGCGCCGCTTGCGGCGCGCTCCCTCCCCCGCCTGCGGGGGAGGGTTGGGGTGAGGGCTCTTGCCCCCCAAACAAATCGCCGCTCGGGGCAGCACCCGCACTCTTCGCCAGCGGCGGCACCGCCGACGTCAACGCCGTCTCGGCCTCGACATCCGACGGATCGATCTGCGCGTAGTCGGCGACGCGCCGCGTCAGCGTGGTGAATTCCATCGCCTTGAGGAACGCCACGAGCTTGCGCGCGTCGGGCTCGTGCACCGCGAGTTCTTCCAGCGGCACGTCGAGCTTCACCTTGTCGTCGAGCAGCACCAGCTTACGAGAGATCCGCGCCTTCTCGGCATTCTCGATCAGCGCTTCGCGCCGCTTCGGCTGCTTGATCTCGGACGCGCGCGCCAGCAGCGTGTCGAGGTCGCCATATTCGGTGATGAGCTGCGCCGCGGTCTTGATGCCGATGCCCGGCACGCCCGGCACGTTGTCGACGCTGTCGCCGGCCAGCGCCTGGACCTCGACCACCTTCTCGGGCGGCACGCCGAATTTCTCGATCACCTCGGGCACGCCGATGCGGCGGTCCTTCATGGTGTCGTACATCACCACGCAGTCGGTCACGAGCTGCATCAGGTCCTTGTCGGACGACACGATCGTCGCCGTCGCGCCGGCCTCGCACGCCTGGCGGACGTAAGTGGCGATCAGATCGTCGGCCTCGAAG
>NZ_JBMDXE010000151.1:0-5257 GCF_048594845.1 Rhodopseudomonas sp.
CAGGCGCGCGCCAATCTGCAAGTGTTCATCGACGCCGCGCGCAAGCGGAAAGAAGCGCTCGACCACGTGCTGTTCGTCGGCCCGCCCGGCCTCGGCAAGACCACGCTGGCGCAGATCGTCGCGCGCGAACTTGGCGTCGGATTTCGCGCCACCTCCGGCCCGGTGATCGCCAAGGCTGGCGATCTCGCGGCATTGCTGACCAATCTCGAAGAACGCGACGTGCTGTTCATCGACGAGATCCACCGCCTCAGCCCGTCGGTCGAGGAAGTGCTGTATCCGGCGATGGAGGACTTTCAGCTCGACCTGATCATCGGCGAGGGGCCGGCGGCGCGTTCGGTGAAAATCGACCTGTCGAAGTTCACGCTGGTCGGCGCCACCACGCGCGCAGGCCTCCTGACCAATCCGCTGCGCGACCGCTTCGGCATTCCGGTGCGGCTGAATTTCTACACCATCGACGAACTGGAGAGCATCGTGCGCCGCGGCGCCCGCGTGCTCGGCACGCCGATCACCAATGACGGCGCCAACGAAATCGCCCGCCGCGCCCGCGGCACGCCGCGCATCGCCGGCCGGCTGCTCCGCCGCGTTCGCGACTTCGCCTCGGCGGCCGATGCCGAAGCGATCGACCGCAAAATCGCCGACCATGCGCTCGGCGCGCTCGAAGTCGACAGCGCCGGGCTCGACGCCATGGATCGTCGTTATCTGTCGACCATCGCGCTCAACTACGGCGGCGGTCCGGTCGGCGTCGAGACCATGGCGGCGGCGCTGTCCGAGCCGCGCGACGCCATCGAGGACATCATCGAGCCGTATCTGATCCAGTGCGGCTACCTGCAGCGCACCCCGCGCGGCCGCCTGCTCACCGACCACGCCTTCCGCCACCTCGGCCTCGCCGCCCCCGCCCGCGACCCGGCGCAGATCGGGCTGTTCGGTGATGCCGGGGATCCAGAGTAGGCGTGCCGAAAGCAATGAGTAATCCAGTGTCCTACCCCCTCGACGGCGCTATCCGCGACAGCGTCCATCACATGCACATTCGGGTCTATTACGAAGACACCGACTTCTCCGGCATCGTCTATCACGCCAACTATCTGCGCTTCATGGAGCGCGGGCGGACGAATTATCTGCGGCTGCTCGGGGCGGCGCAGAGTGAGTTGTTTGCGGAGGCGGAGAGCGAGACGCCGGGGTTCGCCTTCGTGGTACGGGCGATGCAGCTCGATTTTCTCAAGCCGGCCAAGATGGACGATCTGCTCGAGGTGATCACTCGGCCGATCGAGGTGCGCGGCGCGTCGATCACCATGCATCAGCAGGTGAGGCGGGGCGACGACGTTCTGATCGAAGCCAAGGTCAAGGTCGCGTTCGTTTCCGGCGGCCGCGCCCGGCCGATCCCACTACCGCTTCGCGTCGCGATGAAGGCTGACGTTAACTGATCCTGTGTGCGGCGGCGTACCGGCGCTAGGGCGTCCGATCGTTTGATGCTAAACGATGAGGACCGCTGTTCTCTCCCGCCCGGAGCGCCCATGACTGGTACGGTTACGCCTGCGACGGTTACTCCTGGTGCGGAGACCCCGGCTGTCGGGAGGTCCGCCACGCCCCACCGGATCGTCATTGTCGGCGGTGGCGCCGGCGGCCTCGAACTCGCGACCGCGCTCGGCGACAAGTACGGCGACGCCGGCGCCGTCCGGGTCACGTTGGTCGACCGCAGCCGTACTCATATCTGGAAGCCGCTGCTGCACGCCATCGCGGCCGGCTCGCTGCGCCGCTCGCAGCACGAGCTGAACTATCTGGCGCAGGCGCACTGGCATCATTTCCACTACCGGCTCGGCGAGATGAACGGGCTCGACCGCGCCCGCAAGGTCATCAAGTTGGCGCCGGTGATCGACGACGAAGGCCGCGAGATCAATCCGGAGAGCGAACTCGGCTACGACACGCTGATCGTTGCCGTCGGCAGCGTCACCAACGATTTCGGCACGCCCGGCGCCAAGGAGCATGCGGTGCCGCTGGAGACGCCGGAGCAGGCGACTCGGTTCAACCGCCGCATGGTCAATGCCTGCCTGCGCGCCCAGCATCAGCACACGCCCATCGAGCCGGGCCAACTTCACGTCGCCATCATCGGCGCCGGCGCCACCGGCACCGAGCTGGCCGCCGAACTGCACCACACCGCGCGCGAAATCATCGCCTACGGGCTCGACAAGATCGATCCCGAGCACGACCTCAAGATCGTGCTGATCGAAGCCGCCGACCGTATCCTGCCGGCGCTGCCGGAGCGGATCTCGCAGGCGACGCTCAAGCTGCTGCAGGACCTCGGCGTCGAGGTCCGCACCCGCGCCCGTGTCGCCGAAGTGCTGCCGGATGGCATCAAGCTCGCCGACGGCCAGCTCATTCCGTCCGAACTGGTGGTGTGGGCGGCGGGCGTGCGCGCGCCGGATTTCCTCAAGGATATCGACGGGCTGGAGACCAACCGGATCAATCAGCTGGTGGTCCGGCCGACGCTGCAGACCAGCCGCGACGACGACGTGTTCGCGCTCGGCGATTGCGCCGCCTGCGCGATCCCCGGCTACGAGAACAACGTGCCGCCGCGCGCCCAGGCGGCGCATCAGGAGGCCGAATTCCTGCTGGCGCAGATCGAGAAGCGCCTCGCCGGCCAGCAGCTCGACGAGTTCCGCTATCGCGATCTCGGCTCGCTGGTGTCGCTCGGCAAGTATTCGGCGGTCGGCAGCCTGATGGGCTCGCTGGTCGGCAAGAGCTTCCTGATCGAGGGCTACTTCGCCCGCTTCATGTATCGCTCGCTGTACAAGATGCACGAGGCGGCGCTGTACGGCCGCGGCCGGACGCTGCTCAGCCTGCTGTCCGGCTCGACGCGGCCGACCCCGACGGTGAAGTTGCACTGACGGCACCCTTGCGGGAACCGGACGCGGGGTTCGTCCGGCGTGGAACTCTTGTGGCCCGCATGCCGCACGGAGCGCCCCGCGGTTTATCGCAGGGCGATGAGACGGCCCCGGTCGGATAGAGTGCGCCGCGCATCGAATGATTCGCGCAGGGACCCGGCATGGCAGGTGTGAACGCTAGTAACGAGACGCCGCGCGTGGTGGAATTTCTCGGGCCGAAGGAGCGCGATCTCCGGCTCGATTTCCTGCGCGGCCTCGGCCAGTGGATGATCTTCCTCGATCACATCCCCTACAACGTGATGAGCTGGCTGACGCTGCGCAACTACGGCTTCGCCGACGCCGCCGAGTTCTTCGTCTACATCTCCGGCTATTCGATCGGCTTCGCCTACGGCCCGGCGATCCGCTCCGGCGAGATGGTGGCGGCGATCAAGCGGCTGTGGACGCGGGCGGCGCAGCTTTATGTGGCGCACGTCTTCCTGTTCCTGTTCTTCACCGCGCAGATCGCGCGCGCCGCGCGGCGCTTCGACAATCCGATGTACAAGGACGAGTTCAACGTCGCGCAGTTTCTCGAAAACCCCGACGTCATGATCCAGCAGGCCCTGCTGCTGAAGTACAAGCCGGTCAATCTCGACGTGCTGCCGCTGTACATCATCCTTGTGGTGGTGGCGCCGCTGATCCTGTGGGGCCTGATGCGCCGGCCGCACACCACGCTGATCCTGTCGGGCCTGCTCTACATCGTGTCGCGCACGCTCGGCTGGAATCTGCCGTCGTTCCCCGACGGCCACTGGTACTTCAATCCGTTCGCCTGGCAGTTCCTGTTCGTGTTCGGCATCTGGTGCGGCTTCGGCAACGGGCCGCAGATCCGGCCGTGGGTGAAGTCGTGGCCGAACCAGACGCTGTCGTGGCTGATCGTCGGCATCGCCTTCGTGGTCGCGCTGTCGTGGAATTTCGAGTCGTTGTACGGGCTGGTGCCGGACGCGGTCGGCAAGGTGATCTATCCGATCGACAAGACCAGCCTGTCGCCGCTGCGGCTGATCCACTTCCTCGCGCTCCTGACCATCGTGGTGAAGCTGCTGCCGCCGGATCTGCCGGCGCTGCGCTCGCGTGCGCTGCATCCGATCATCCTGTGCGGCCAGCGCTCGCTGCCGGTGTTCTGCTTCGGCGTGCTGCTGTCGTTCACCGCGCACTGGATCCTGCGCCAGGTGTCGGGCGGAATCCCGATGCAGATCTTCGTCAGCCTCGCCGGCATCGGTCTGCTGATCGGCATCGCCTGGGTCGCCACCTGGTATCGCAACCTGCCGACGCTGTTCACCGTGCCGGTGACGATGCCGGTCGAGGACGCGCCGAGGCCGCACGCGGCCGCGGCCGATGCGGACGGCGAAACGCGTGTGGTGAAGACGCCGGCCTGAGACCGCTTGACTCGTTGTACCGATCGGTACAATCTCCGCGGCATTGAAGCCGAAGGAGAAGCGAGATGTCGCGTCCACCGCTGCCGCCGTTCACCCGCGAGACCGCCGCCCAGAAGGCGCGGCTGGCCGAAGATGCCTGGAATTCACGCGATCCGGTGAAGGTGTCGCTCGCCTACACGCCGGACAGCCGCTGGCGCAATCGCGCGGACTTCCTGCAGGGCCGTGACGCCATCGTCGATTTCCTCACCCGCAAGTGGGAGCGCGAGCAAGAGTATCGGCTGATCAAGGACCTGTGGGCGTTCGACCGCAACTTCATCGCGGTGCGCTTCCAGTACGAATGGCACGACGATGCCGGCCAGTGGCACCGCTCCTACGGCAACGAGCAGTGGGAATTCGACGACGCCGGCCTGATGCGCCGCCGCGAGGCCAGCATCAACGACGTCGCCATCAAGGAGAGCGAGCGCCGCTTCCACTGGCCCGCCCCCGGGCCGCGCCCGGCCGATGTGCCGGGGCTGGCGGCGGAGCCGTTTTGAATCGGATCTCGTTTTGCTTACACTCGGCCACAACCCCACCCGCCGTCATGGCCGGGACGAGCCCGGCCATGACGGGGAGAGGCTCATACGTCGTCGATAGTAGGCGCCTGTGAAGACACCACGCCCAACCACCAAGCCGTCAACCGACCGCGCCGCGCTGTTGCCGCTGCTCGGCGAGGTGTTTCGTGCGCATGGTTATGAGGGCGCGTCGTTGGCGTTGATCACCGAGGCGACCGGGCTCGGCAAGGGCAGCCTGTATCACTTCTTCCCGGGCGGGAAGAAGCAGATGGCGGCCGAGGTGCTGGCCGAGATCGACGGCTGGTTCGAGGCCAATATCTTTGCGCCGCTGCGCGAGCCGGACGATCCGCGCGCCGCGATCGACGCCATGCTGACCGGTGTCGACGCGTATTTTCGTTCCGGCGCTCGCGTCTGCCTG
>NZ_JBMDXE010000152.1:0-8624 GCF_048594845.1 Rhodopseudomonas sp.
AGAACCAAAACGCCCGGCCGCGAGGCCGGGCGTTTTTGTTTGGCCGCTCACCTCTGCCCGTCATTGCGAGGAGCACCCGGATCGGCGCTTCGCGCCGTCCGAGTACAGGCTCCGCGACTATGAAATCCTTTTATGTTCACGATTCTGTTTTGCTTCGCTGCGCTCGAATTGACGGCGGGGAGATGCCCGGTGTCAGCAACAACGCCGGCGTCTCTGAAAACCTATCCGCGCAAAACAAAACGCCCCGGTTTCCCGGGGCGTCGACGTATCGTGAGGTGAGAGGCGCTGCGCCGTTACGCGGCGGCCTTCTCGCCGGTCTGATCGACCACTTGCGGCGAAGCTTGCGCCGTCGTGCTGATCGGAATGCTGCGGGGCTTCTTGGCCTCCGGAATCTCGCGGACGAGATCGACGTGCAGCAGCCCGTTCTCAAGGCTAGCGTTCTTCACCGTGACGTAGTCGGCGAGCTGGAAGGCCCGCTCGAAGGCGCGCGCGGCGATGCCGCGATACAGCACCTCGGATTTGCTGCCGTTCTCGTTCGCGGTCTTCTCGCCCTTGATGGTGAGCTGGTTCTCCTTGGTCACGATCGAGAGTTCGGCCGGGGAGAAACCGGATACGGCGACGGTGATACGATACGCGTTATCGCCGGTGCGCTCGATGTTGTAGGGCGGATAGCCCGGAGCCGCCGCATCGCCGGAGGTCTGGTCCAGCAGATTGAACAGGCGGTCGAAGCCGATGGTGGAACGATAGAACGGGGTGAGGTCGAACGTACGCATGGTCAAGTCCTCCTAGAAGCGACTATTTGAATACCCGCCCGCCATCGGGCCGGGCATCGTCTCTGTGCAGCCGGAGTCAGAACTGACAGCCAGTTCCTGCCCCCTTGGTGTGGCCTGCACGAAAATGATATGGGAGGGTCGTTGCGGGGTTCAAGAGGTCTCCGCCATCCTCGCGTCGTCGATTTTTCTCCCTCTCTCCCAGCGCCTCAACCCCTCCGGACCCGGCTCATGACGCTCGTCTCGATTCCCGCCAATCCGGTTCCCGAGGGTGCGATCTCCGGCACCATCAAGACGCCCGATGGCGCGGAACTGCGATTCGCCCGCTGGCCGGGACCGGCCGGCCGCAAGGGCACGGTCTGCGTCTTCACCGGCCGCACCGAGCAAATCGAGAAGTACTTCGAGACGGTCCGCGATCTGCAGGACCGCGGCTTCGCAGTCGCCATGATCGACTGGCGCGGCCAGGGCCATTCGGCGCGACGGCTGCGCGATCCGCGCAAGGGCTATGTCCGCAATTTCGCCGACTACGAAGTCGACGTCGAAACCTTCGTCCGCGAGATCGTGCTGCCGGACTGCCCGCCGCCGCATATCGCGTTGGCGCATTCCATGGGCGGCGCAGTGATGTTGCGCATCGCCTATTCGGGCAAGCGCTGGTTCGATCGCATGGTGCTGTCGGCGCCGATGATCGATCTGCCCGGCCGCGCCACCTCGATGCCGGCGCGGCTGCTGTTGCGGGCGATGCGGCTGGCCGGCCAAGGCGGCCGCTACGTGCCGGGCGGCAACGACGTTCTCGCCAACACCGAACCGTTCGTCGGCAACAAGCTGACCTCCGACCCGGTGCGCTACGCCCGCAACGCCGCGATCGTCGCCGAGGACCCGACGCTCGGCCTCGCCTCGCCCACCATCGCATGGGCCGACACCGCGTTCCGCACCATGCACAGCTTCCGCGCCGCCCACTATCCGTCGAAGATCCGCCAGCCGATTCTGATGATGGCGGCGAGCCATGATACGATCGTCTCGACCGCGGCGATCGAAGAGTTCGCCTACCACCTGCGCGCCGGTTCGCATCTGGTGATCGCCGGCGCCAAGCATGAGATCCTGCAGGAGCAGGATCGCTATCGCCAGCAGTTCTGGGCGGCGTTCGACGCTTTCGTCCCGGGAACGCCTCTGTTCTGATTGACATTGTCGCGGCGACACGATTCGGTTCGCGGCGTGGAACTTCGAAGGTCCGCCCGAGATTGCTGCCGCAACCCTTGGTCGTTTTGTCCCGCGTTTCGAGAGTTTTCCCTCCCATGAAAATCCGCAAAGCCGTCTTCCCCGTCGCCGGTCTCGGTACCCGCGTTCTCCCCGCCACCAAGGCGATGCCGAAGGAGATGCTGACTATCGTCGACAAGCCGCTGATCCAGTACGTCGTCGATGAGGCGCGCGAAGCCGGGATCGAGCACTTCGTGTTCGTCACCGGCCGCAACAAGGGCGTCATCGAAGACCACTTCGATCGCCAGTTCGAACTCGACGTGACGCTGGAGAAGCGCAACAAGACGAACGAGATGGAGATCCTGGCGCGGGACCAGCCGGAGGCCGGCGCGATGAGCTTCACGCGTCAGCAAGCGCCGCACGGCCTCGGCCACGCGGTCTGGTGCGCCCGCGACATCGTCGGCAACGAGCCGTTCGCCGTGGTGCTGCCGGACGAGCTGGTGCTGAATACGCCGGGCTGCCTCAAGCAGATGATTCAGGCCGCCGAACAGCTCGGCGACAAGGCAAACGTCATCGCGGTCGAGGAAGTGCCGGCCGACAAGACCCATCAATACGGCATCTGCGGCGTCGGCAAGCGCGCCGGCCGGATGTTCGAGATCGACGGCATGGTCGAGAAACCCAAGCCCGGCACCGCTCCGTCCAATCTGTCGATCTCCGGTCGCTACATCCTGCAGCCCGAGATCTTCCACATCCTCGCGACGCAGGAGCGCGGGGCGGGCGGCGAGATTCAGTTGACGGATGCGATGATCGGGTTGTCGAAGACGCAGAAATTCTATGGCGTCGAGTTCAAGGGCGAGCGGCACGATTGCGGCTCGAAATCCGGCTTTCTGCGCGCCAATATCGCCTTCGCGTTGCGGCGTCCGGACCTGCGAGACGGTCTCATCGCCGACATGAAGCGCTACCTCGGGGATTGAGGCAAACTTCAGGCAACCAGATTGAGGTCGCGGCGGCTTGCCGCGACGACGCAGCAATTGCGGCCGAGGTCCTTGGCCGCATAGAGCGCCTTGTCGGCGGCCTCGAACAGCATCGACCAATGCTGCCCGGCCGCCGGCGTCATGCTGGCGAGGCCGATGCTGACGGTAACCCCGGCCTCACCCTCCGACCATACCTCCACCTTCTGCCGGATGGCCTCGGCGACGCCTTGCGCGTCGGCGGCGCGCAGGTCGGGCAACAGTACGGCGAATTCCTCACCGCCGAGTCGGGCCGCGCAGTCGCCGGCGCGGTTCGCCGAGTCGGCGATGCATAGCGCGATCCCGACCAGCGCCTGATCGCCGGCGGGATGACCGAAGCTGTCGTTGAACGATTTGAAGTGATCGGCGTCGATGATCAGCAGCGCGACCGGCGTCCTGGCCCGCACGGCCCGCCGCCATTCGCGGTCCATCACCAGATCGAACTTGCGGCGATTGGTGAGCCCGGTCAGCGCGTCGGTGGTGGCGAGCTCTTCGAGCCGGCGCTCGGCCGCCGCGCGGCGATCGATCTCGCGGATGAAGAACACCGTGAAGCCGGCGACGATGACGGCGAGGCCGAGCAGGATGGCGCCGATCCGCAGCGCCTCGTGCCGCCACATCCCGAACACGTCGCTCCACGACCGTCCGACCACCGCAATCAAGGGGCGGCTGCTGTCGGCCCAGACATACATCCGCGGAATCTTGTCGGCCTTGCCTTCGCCGGCGAACCAGGCGCGGCGCTGACCGAGCATCCTGTCCATGCCGATCTTCACCATCATGTTCTTGCCGAGCAGTTCCGGGGCGAACGGCGTGCGCATGATCAGGGCGCCGTCGCGCGCCAGCACCGCGATCACGTCGTGCGGCGCGAGCCGCAGCCGGCTGAACAGATCCATGAAATAGCTGAAGCGGATCGAGCCGGCGACGACGCCGGCGAAGCTGCCGTCCGGCGCCGCCACCCGCCGGCTCAGCACCAGCGAATAGGCGCCGCCATGCTGCATCGGCCGGCTGATATAGAGGCCGAGATCAGGCTGCTCGACATGGACGCGGAAGAACGCTTCGTCGGCGCGGTTGATCTTTTCCGGAGAGAGCGTCGCCGAATCCAGCGTCAGGTCGCCCTTGGCATCGAACACCTGGATCTGGCCGAAATGTTCGGCAGTGGTGGAGTGGTCGAACAGGATCAGGTTGCGGATCGTCGGATCGACCTGCGCAAGCTGCGGCAGCGCCAGGCTGCTGATCACCGAGCGCAGCGACAGGTCGTAGATTTCGATGTTGCGGTTGACGTCGGCGCTGATCGTGGAGGCGAGGTTTTCCTGGGTCTGGCGCGACAGCTCCTGGGCGCTGCGACGCATCTCCAGCATGATGCTGCCGCACACCCCGGAAAAGCCCAGCACCGTCACGACGGACGAGACGATCAGGAGGCGCGCCGACATCAGCGGGCCCCGTCCAATCTTCCGTCTGATCCGTTGGAAAAGGCCGGCGCTGTCCATCCCGGCAGCTAGCCATCCAAAGCTTGCGGAGCGCTTAAGTTGCGACCATGACAGAGCCGGCGGTTAATGGCGGATTTCACCGGCAGCCGCCGAGATTGTCCGCGGGAGCGCCCCGCCTGGATGGGGCCACCGCCCGACACCCGCCGGGCGGCGCGGGGCCGGCTTGAACAAGGACCTGCAGACGTGAGCAAATTCGATCCGCTCCGGGATCACCTGAAGGGGCAGACGGCGCCCGAACTGGTGCTGAGCAACGACCAGATCGAGGAGATGCTCGGCTTCGCCCTGCCGCGCGCCGCGCAGCGCGCCTCGTGGTGGGACTCGACCCGCGCGCCGGAAGAGAAGATGCCGCAGCGCGAAGCCTGCCTCGACGCAGGTTACGTCGCCACGCGCCTGCCGGATGGCAGCGGCGTGAAGTTCCGCAGGATCAAGCCGCAGCGCCGCCCTTACTGAGAGGCGCAAGCGGCGGGACGCAGGCGAGCCGAAGGCGGCACATCCTCATTGACAGGATGCCGCACCCGGTCCCTGATGCGGCCCGCTGCCGCGCCTGCAGGACGAGCCGAAGGCTCCCCGGCCCGGCCTCTCGCTCCGGGGAAACGCTGATGCGCAGACTGCTTGCCGCGACTTTTCTTGCCCTCCTGTCGGCACTGCCCGCGACCGCGCAGACGCCGCTGAAGATCATGGTGGGCGGCATCGACAAGCAGATCTATCTGCCGGCCCGGCTCGCCGCGCAGCTCGGCTTCTTCAAGGAAGAAGGCCTCGACGTCGAGCTGTTCAACTCGACCTCCGGCTCCCAGGCCGCAACCGCGCTGCTGGCGCGCGAGGTGCAGGGCGTGGTCGGGTTTTACGATCACACCATCGACCTGCAGTCGAAGGGCAAGTTCATCACCGATGTGGTGCAGTTCGCGGTAGCGCCCGGCGAAGTCGTGCTGGTGAAGGCCGCCGACGCCGACAAGCTCAAGGATCCGGCCAACTGGAAGGGCCAGGCGCTCGGCGTCACCGGGCTCGGCTCGGCCACCGACTTCCTTACCCGCGCGCTCGCCGCCAAGGCCGGGTTGAAGAACCAGGACTACACGCTGGTGCCGGTCGGCGCCGGCGATACGTTCCTGGCGGCGATGCAGCAGGGCAAAATCGCGTCGGGCATGACCACCGAGCCGACGGTGCAGCGCGCGCTGAAATCCGGCAGCGCCAAGGTCGCCATCGACCTGCGCTCGCCGGACGAAACCCGCAAGGCGCTCGGCGGAGACTACCCGGCCGCCTGCCTGTACATGGACCGCGGCTGGATGGAGGCCAATAAGCCGACCGTGCAGAAGGTGGTCAATGCGATGGTGAAAACGCTGAAGTGGATGGCGGCGCACTCGGCCGAAGAGATCGCCGACAAGATGCCGAAGGACTACTACGCCGGTGAGCGCGAGCTCTACGTCCAGGGCCTCAAGGACGGCAAGGTGCAGTACTCCGTCGATGGCCTGATGCCGGAGGGCGGTCCGGAATCGGTGAACAAGATCCTGGCCAGCTTCTCGCCGAACCTGCAGGGCAAGACCATCGACCTGAGCAAGACCTACACGACGGAGTTCGTGGTGAAGGCGAATGCGGGGCAGTGAGTCCTTGGAAGGACCGCGCCCGCGTCGCCCTCACCCCAACCCTCTCCCGCAGGTGGGAGGGAGCGCGCCGTGTCCTGCTCCCCTCCCACCTGCGGGAGGGGTTGGGGGTGGGGGTCCCCAGGCACTGGGCTCGTGGCTCCCTACCCCCCGCCCACGCCCGCAGGCGGGAGAGGGAGCGCGCTCTGCTTGGGGAGAGGCTTCCTCCATGCCGCACACGCCGTCATTCCGGGGCGCGCAGCGAAGCTGTGCGAACCCGGAAACCCGAAGTTCGGGGCACCCGTGTTTGCAACAAGCTCGGGATTCCGGGTTCGCGCGCGAAGAGCGCGCGCCCCGGAATGACGAACGATAGGTTGGCGAACTAAGTCAGGCGCAGCATCATCCATGGCCACAGCCCCAATCTCCTCCGTCTCGCCTATCGCACTCTCTCCCTCCGCCATCGCCCTCACGCAGGTCGCGCGCCGCTTCGTCACGCCGGCGGGCGATGTGTTGTCGGCGCTGGAAGATTTCGATCTCTCGGTCGCGCCCGGTGAGTTCTGCGCGATCGTCGGGCCGACCGGGTGCGGCAAGTCGACGACGCTGGGGCTGATCGCCGGGCTGGCGAAACCGCAGGCCGGGCGCGTGACGCTGTTCGACGCGCCGGTCGAGGGCGTCGATCGCCGCGTCGGCCTCGTGTTTCAGCAGGACGCGGTGTTTCCCTGGCGCGACGTGCTGCACAATGTAATGGCCGGGCCGCTGTTTCGCGGCATGGCCAGGCAGCAGGCCGAAGCCGAGGCGCGCGACTGGATCGCGCGGGTCGGGCTGAAGGGTTTTGAGCATCACCACCCGCACCAGCTTTCCGGCGGCATGCGCAAGCGCGTGGCGCTGGCGCAGACCTTCATCAACAAGCCGCAGGTCCTGCTGATGGACGAGCCGTTCTCGGCGCTCGACGTGCAGACCCGCGAACTGATGCAGGAAGAACTGCTGCAGCTCTGGGCCGAGGCGAAATCGGCGGTGCTGTTCGTGACGCACGACCTCGACGAAGCGATCCTGCTCGCCGACCGCGTCGCGGTGCTGACTACGCGGCCGGCGCGGGTGAAGTCGGTCCACACCATCGACCTGCCGCGCCCGCGCGACGTCGCCACGCTGCGCTACGACGAACGCTTCATCGCGATCGCCCGGAGGATCAGCGACGACCTGCGCGAGGAAGTGCTGCGCGCGAGGGCGGGGCAATGAGGATGATTGGCCTCGCCCGGCATCGCCACACGTCGCAGCGTCCTCATCCTGAGGAGCGGCGTCTTCGCCGCGTCTCGAAGGATGAGAGCCGCGCAAACTCATGGTTCGAGACGGCGCTGACGCGCCTGCTCACCATGAGGGCCTCGCATGGGACCGGTGACGTGCGAGGAACATGCTGATGGCTGATACGACAATCAGTAAGCCGGAGACGGACATCCGCGTCGAATCGCTCGCGGTTGGCATGCGGCGGCGGGCGCGGCTGGTGCTGGCGCTGCGGCTGGCCGTGCTGATCGCGCTGGTGGCGGGCTGGGAGCTGGGCGTGCGGGTCGGCCTGATCGATCCGTTCTTCTTCGGCCAGCCGAGCGGCATCCTGCTCAAGCTGATCGACTGGACGCAGAACGGCACCTCGATCGGGCCGCTGTGGAAACAGGTCTGGGTGACGATCTACGAGGCCGGCGCCGGCTTCCTGATCGGCGCGGTACTGGGCGTGCTGTGCGGCATCGCGCTCGGCCGCAATCACCTGCTGTCCGACGTGTTCTCGATCTACATCAAGGTGGCGAATTCGATCCCGCGCGTGGTGCTCGGCTCGATCTTCATCGTCGCGCTCGGCCTCGGCGCCGCCTCGAAGATCGCGCTGGCGGTCGTCATGGTGTTCTTCGTGGTGTTCGCCAATGCGTTCCAGGGCGTGCGCGAGGCCGACAAGAACCTGATCGCCAATGCGCGCATCCTCGGCGCCAGCCCGTGGCAGGTCACGACGTCGGTGGTGATCCCCTCGGCGCTGTCGTGGATCCTGGCCAGCCTGCATGTCAGCTTCGGCTTCGCGCTGGTCGGCGCCATCGTCGGCGAATTCCTCGGCGCCCGCGAAGGCATGGGCCTGCTGATCGCCACCGCGCAGGGCTCGTTCGACAGCAACGGCGTGTTCGCCGCGATGATCGTCATCGCCGTCGTGGCACTCGCCGCCGAATGGCTGCTGACCGCGCTGGAGAATAGGCTGCTGACCTGGCGGCCGGAGACCAACGTGCACGAATAGTCGATAGCGGGCACTGAGTGCGTGTCGCCCTCACCCCAGCCTTCTCCCGCAAGCGGGAGAAGGAGCGCGCTGCGGTTGGGGAGAGGGTGTGAGCAACAAGAGCGACGAGTCGCTCAACGCGATGGCTCTGCCGTGGCGCCCTGCTCCCCTCCCCCTTTCGGGGAGGGGTCGGGGGTGGGGGGCCCCGGGCACTGAGTGCGCGTCGCCTTCACACAAGCACTGTGCTCGCGTCGCCCCCACCCCACCCCACACCCCCCAGCGGGGGAGGGGGCGCCCGGCGACCCGGGGGGAGGGGTGGGTCAAAAAAACTTATGGAGACGCACCCC
>NZ_JBMDXE010000153.1:0-19645 GCF_048594845.1 Rhodopseudomonas sp.
ACCGCCGCCAGGAACGGCAGGCTCTGCAGCACCAAGACGCCGGCGAAAATGTAGATCTCGGTGATCTGGATGTTGCTGTTGGAGACCACCAGGATCGCGGCGCCGATCAACAGCAGCACGCCGATCACGGCTTCCCAGAACGCCTGAAAGTCGACCGACATCATCGTCAGGCCACCCTTCGAGGTGCGGTTGAAGGCGAGGTGCTCGGTGATCAGGCCCTGGGCGACGGCGCGGCACACCGTCCACTGCACCGACATCGCGGCGATCATCGCGCCCAGCATCTGCCAGACGTTGATCTTCACCCGCAATCTATAGAGCGTCAGGAAGTGCGCCAGCGTCACGATGAACGACGCGATGATCGGCAGCGTCAGGATCTTGTCCGGGATGGCGATGTCGGCGAAGGCGACAATCGGAACCCAGATCAGATTGAGGATGGCGACCACGACGCCGAGGCTTTCGGCGCCAAGCCAATTCAGCCAGCCGAGACCGAACTCGCGCTTCTGATCCTGCGACAGGCGGCTGTTACTCGGCAGGAAACGGCGCCAGTGCTTCTTGATGATCTGGAAGCCGCCATAGGCCCAGCGGTGTCGCTGCTTCTTGAACGCCTCGTAGGTGTCCGGCAGCAGGCCGTAGCCGTAGCGGGTGTTGGTGTAGTGGGTGAGCCAGCCGTGCTCCATGATCTCGAGGCCGAGATCGGAGTCTTCGCAGATCGTGTCGCTGGACCAGCCGCCGGCCATGTCCATCGCGGCGCGGCGGATCAGGCACATCGTGCCGTGCACGATGATGCCGTTGTATTCGTTGCGCTGGACCATGCCGATGTCGAAGAAGCCGGCATATTCGCCGTTCATGATGTAGTGCATCAGCGAGCGGTCGCCGTCGCGATGCTCCTGCGGCGCCTGCACCAGGCCGACCCGCGGGTCGTCGAACGCGGGAACGAGGTCCTTCAGCCAATCCGGCGTCACCACATAGTCGGCGTCGATGATGCCGATGATCTCGGCATCGACCGCGGTGCGCTCCATCGCGATGCGCAGCGCGCCGGCTTTGAAGCCCTGCACCTTCTCGGCGTTGATGAATTTGAAGCGCTCGCCGAGCTCGCGGCAGTGGTCCTGGATCGGCTGGGTGAACGCCGGGTCGGGCGTGTTGTTGATGATCACCACGCACTCGAAATTCGGATAGTCGAGACGCGCGACCGCATCCAGCGTCTGCTTCAGCATCTCCGGCGGCTCGAAATAGGCCGGGACGTGAATCGAGACCTTGGGGAAGTGAGCGACGTCGTCAGGACGTGGCGTAGCCTGCTGCGCGTCGGTCAGCGCACGGGTGATCAGCCGGCGCGGCTTGTGGCCGAAGGCGATGGCGGCGATTTCCTCGATCCGGGCCAACGCGATGATCACCAGCGGCGTCAGCAGGATCATGCCCAGCGTCAGTGCGAAGGCCGAGCCGAACACGAAGTAATGCCCGGTCCAATAGGCGAACACGGTTGCGGCCCAGGCGCCGACGCCGTGGGCGGCCGAAGACAGGACGGCGGTCTGCATCACCGTCGGTGCGGCGAGCTGCAGGATTGGCAAGGACAGCAGGATGCCGACCAGCAGCGCGATGCCGGCAAGCTTCCAATAGGCCGGATCGACCACCGGGCCGGTCCAAGAGAATTTCGGCTCGCGCGAAGCGTTGAGGATGCCCCAATACGGGCCGACGCCGCCCTCGAAGTATTTCCAGGGCTGATCGATCGCTTCGACGATGTTGTATTCCATCCCGATCGCTTCGGCGCGGCTGACGAAGTTGCGCAGCGTCACCGCCTGTTCGAACGGGCCGGGCACGGCGGCCTTGAGATTGTAGCCGGCACTTGGCCAGCCGAATTCGGCGATGACAATGCGCTTCCCGGGGAAGGCGTCGCGCAGCTTCTGATAGATGATCAGTGCCTGGTCGACGGCCTGTTTGTCGGAGAAGCCTTCCCAATAGGGCAGGATGTGCGCGGCGATGAAATCGACCGAGGAGGCGAGCTCGGGATGCTCGAGCCAGATGTTCCAGATCTCGCCGGTCGTCACAGGCACGCTGACCTGGCTCTTGACGCGCTGGATCAGCTTGATCAGGTCCTCGACCTTCTGGTCGGCGCGGTAGATGGTTTCGTTGCCGACGACGATGCCGTTGACGTTGCTGTTGTGCTTGGCGAGGTCGACCGCCGCCTGCATTTCGCGTTCGTTGCGGTCGGTGAATTTGTCGATCCAGGCGCCGACGGTGACCTTGAGGCCGACCTCGTTGGCGATCGGCGGTACCAGCTCGACGCCGCCGGTCGACGAATACAGACGAATGGCGCGCGTCATCGGCGCCAGCGTCTTCAGGTCGGAACGGATTCGTTCTGCGGTGGGAATGTTGTCGACGTCCGGATGCGCCGAGCCGTCGAACGGAGCGTAGGACACGCTCGGCAGGATGCCGGTGAAGTCGGGGGCTTTTTGTTTGTCTCGGAGGATGCCCCAGAGACCGGCATGGGCGGCAGTGACGAACAGTAGAACGGCGACGACGGCGCGCATCGCAACTAAACCATACGGGGCCCTGATGGCTGGTCAGCGGACCCGTCCCCGAGGTCCGACCAAGGCGGTAGCAATTTAAGCATCAAGCTCGGCCCCGTCAGCGATCAATTCATACGACGCCGTGGCGATTTGAGGGCGGTTTGCAATCCAACCGCGAAGATTTCCGGGTGTTCCTGAGGCGCGCCGGCTTATTTGGCCGGCGCAGGAGCGGGAGCAGCATTCGGCGCGGGCGCCGGCGTGGACGGAGCGGGAGCCGGGTTCGCGGACTGCGGCGCGGCGGCCGGCTTGCCGGACGGCGCTGCCGGCGTGGCGGTCGCGGCTGCGGGCTGCGGCTGGGCGCTCGGATTGATCCAGCACGCATGGACGCGGCCGCTGAGACCTTCCGGCACCTTCGGATCGATCGGGCCGGAGCGGACGAGGCAGCGGAAGGCCGCCTGGATGTGACCGGTCGGGCAGCCGAAGCGGTCGTACAGATCGAGATGGCGGAAGGCGGTGTCGAGATCGTCGCGCCACATCAGCACGACGACGCGGCGGCCGAGCCAGACGCATTCGGGATTTCCGGCCGGGCCGTTGATCGCCTGCGCGGCCTCGACGAATTCGTCGGTCTTGCGCTGACTGTCCTTGAGCGCGTCAGCCGGCGGCTGCTGCGCCGGCTGGTTGGCGTTCGCCGGAGGCTTGGGGGTCTGATCCTGAGCACGCAAATCGCCGCTCTGGGCAATCGCGCCGCCGATGCCGATCAGCAGGGCAAGTCCGGTCGCGCCCAGGCCACGCCACAGCGCGTTCTGGAACTCAAGGAATACTCGTCGCATAGCGTCCCCGATCTGGTTGGCCGGGCCACAGCGGCGTCGGTCCCCATGCGCCCGATGCCACCAGAATTCGTCGCCGATACGGCGTGACCCTGCACGATTCCCATGACGGACATTTCGGGATTTGTCCAGCAATGACAAATGAGCAGAGCCGACATGGCGACGAATTCATGTAGCTTAATGCTCGTTCATTCCGGAGCCGCGCGCGCTGGCATCCGATCGTGCGTCCTCTTATGGTCTTGGCAGAACGGCTGTTAGCGGGTAATCGACGGTCCTTCTGGAGGACGGAACCCATTTCTTTTCGCACGCCGCTGGCGCTTCTCCCGATATCTCTCGGCATCATCTTCGGCGTGTGGTGGTGGATCGCCACGCCGGTCTCGCTGTCGCGCGCACCGATCGATCCGAGCGCCAAGCTCGAATGCGTGTCCTACGCGCCGTTCCGCGGCGAGCAGACGCCGCTCGATCCGACGACGCGAATCCCCGCCGAGCAGATCGAGCAGGACATGGTCCAGCTCGCCAAGATTTCGAAATGCGTGCGCACGTACTCGATCGACAACGGCCTCGAACAACTGCCGCCGCTCGCGCGCAAGGTCGGCCTGAAAGTCATCCAGGGTATCTGGCTGGGCAACGACCGCGCCAAGAACCTGGCGCAGATCGCCGTCGCCGTCGGTCTTGCCAAGGACTATCCGGATGTGATCACCGGTCTGGTGGTCGGCAACGAAGTGCTGCTGCGCGGTGAAATGACCGTCGGCGACCTCGCCGCGACGATCCGTCTGGTAAAGTCGCAGGTCAAGACGCCGGTCACCTACGCGGACGTCTGGGAGTACTGGCTGCGCAATCGTGAGATCTACGACGCGGTCGACTTCGTCACGATTCACATCCTGCCGTATTGGGAGGACATCCCGATCCGCGCTCGCAACGCCGCGGCGCATGTCGATCAGATTCGCAAGCGCGTCGCCGTCGCGTTCCCGGCCAAGGAAATCCTGATCGGCGAAACCGGCTGGCCGAGCGCCGGGCGGATGCGCGAGGGTGCGCTGCCGTCGCGTGCCAATCAGGCGCGGGTGGTGTCGGAGATTCTGCAACTCGCCAAGATCGAGAACTTCCGGGTCAACCTGATCGAGGCCTACGATCAGCCGTGGAAGCGCGACCTCGAAGGCACCGTCGGCGGTTATTGGGGCCTGATCGATGCGGACAATCGCGCCCTGAAATATCCGGCCGGCGTGCCGATCAGCAATTTCCCGGAATGGAAGCTGTCGATGGCGGCCGGGATGGGGCTCAGCGTGCTGGTGTTCGCCACGGCGCTGCTGTCACTGCGCCGCAAGCCATGGGCGCCGCGGCTGGCGTCCTGGCTCGCGGTCGGCGCGACCGCCACCGCTGCAGGCACGCTGCTCGGCATCGCGGTCGACAAGATGTTGGTCGAAAGCTACGGCTGGGGTCGCTGGCTGCAATGGGGGCTGCTGCTGGCCAGCGGCGTGCTGACGCCGATCTTTGCGGCGCACGCGCTGATGTCGGGGCGGCCGCTGCCGACGTTCCTCGAACTGTTCGGCCCGCGCGAGATGCGTGACCGATCGTTTCTCACCTACGCGCTCGGCCTGTCGCTGGCAGTCACGGTGCTGATCGGCGCCCAGACCGCGCTCGGCTTCACCTTCGATCCGCGCTACCGTGACTTCCCGTTCGCGTCGCTGACGATGGCGGTGCTGCCGCTGTTTCTGCTGATGCTGCTGAACCGGCCGGCGCTGGGCGCGCGGCCGATTGCCGAGGCGGTGTTCGCCGGGGTGTTCGTGGTCTCGGCGATCTACACGGTGTTCAACGAAGGGCCCAAGAACTGGCAGTCGCTGTGGACCTGCGCGGTCTATGCGATGCTGGCGCTTACGCTGTGGCGGGCGCGGGCCGCGCAAAGCCCAAAATAAGCAGCCCAATCGCGATCCCCGACAGGCCGATATTGTAGAGCACGATGCCGAAGCCGGCCGCCACCAGACCGGCGGTCAAGAGCACGATCGATGGCCGGATGAAGTGCAGCACGGCGATCACCAGGGCCGCGATTCCGAACACGGAATTGCGGAACAGGTAGGTCATCAGCAGCCGGGTCTTGCACAGCATCGACTGCAGGCCGGCGTCGCAGGCGAGCGCCACCGTCGACATTTCGATGGCGAGATAGCGCAGATACAGCGCGTAGCCGACGGTCACGAAACCGACGACCAGCAGCCATTGCACCTGATACGGGGAGAGACGGAACGGTTCTTTCTTCATGGCGCGATTATGCTGCGGTTTGCAGCCGCGAACAACCCGTCCGGACGGCTGAGCCTGACAGATGCGGTCAGTGTATGCCGAGAATCGACGACAGCGGGCCCGGCTTTGGTTGTGGCGGCGGGGGTGGCGGTTCGGGTGCAGGCGGCGGCTCCGGCGCGACGGCCGTGACTTTCGGCGGGCGCTTGCGCGGCTGACGCGGCGGCGGTGCGGTCGAAGCCAGCGGCAGCCGCTGGCCGTCGAACACGGTGGTCTCGCACGTGCGGTCGGCAGCACCGAGTGCGGCACAGAGTTTCGCGGCGGCGGCCGCGTCATCAAGGGGCCCCGCCACCAGCCGAAGCTGACCGCCGCTGGCGTTCTCCTTGATCATGATGATGGGCCGCATGTCCTTCAGCTCCTTATGAGCCTTGGCCATGCGCCGCCACAGATTGCGTAGTCCGTCGACGCTGTTGGCGCCGCCGAGTTCGATTCCGAAAGCGGTGCGCGGCACGGCGACCGGCGTTCCGTCCGGTGTCTCGGGCTCGGCCTCCGGCCCGGCGGGCGCTGCTACCGGTCGCGGCACGTTCAGCGTGGTGGCCGCCACATCCGGGGGAGCCAGCATCGAGCGCGCCGACATCAGCGGTGCCGGCGGCGTCAGAGCCGCAAGGGCGGTTTTCTCTGCATGTTTGGATTCGGATTCTTGGGAGGGCGCTGCGGCGGCGTGCGGCGCTGCAGGCGCGGCGACGCTCGATATCGGCTGCTCGGCCTCGGCGGGACGTTTGGAAGGCAGCGCAGCCTGGGATGGAGGCGCGGGGGCGGCGGCGACGAGTTCAGGAGCGCTGGCCCCCTGCGGTACGCTTGCTTTGGAGTCGACCGAGGCCACCGGCGGCGCCGCTTGCTTGACCGGGATTTCCGGCAGGGAGGCCGCAAGCGCCTTATCGCCGGCTCCTGATCGGGACGAGGCCTGCACCCGTGCGATCGACCCGGTCACCGAGTCCAGCCCCTGTTCGAGCGAGCCGAGACGGGCGTAGAGGCGGTCGCGGTCGGCATTGAGGGTATCGATTGCCGAGGCGAGGCGGGTGGCTTCGCTCTGGCTCTCTTTGGTCAGGCGTTGGATCTGTTGCGACTGCCGCGCCAGATCGGCGGCGGCGACCTGATCGCGGCGGCGGTCGATCGACGTCTGGGTGGCGAGGATGGCGATCACCAGCGCGCCCAGCGATCCGGCCGCCCACGTCGCCAGCCGCCACTTGCCGCGGGCGTCGAGGTCGTCCTCGTCAGCCAGAAAACGCGCCAGCCAGCCACCGGGCTCGTCTGTGGCGAAGCTGTCCGCGAGATCGTCCCTGTTCCGCGCCATCCGAAAGCCTGAAAGCCCCTGTCGCCCAATCGAATCAGAGCATCAACATTAACAGGGAAATGGCTTGCCGCTGTCGCCGAGGAGTCACTTTCGAGCTGCGAAAGCCGTTTCCCCTCCGGCCTAAAGGCTCTATGAGGGCTGCGTATCGACTGACGGGAATTGAGATGACGACGAGATCCAGCCTGACGATCGTGCTTGCGGCCGGCGAGGGGACGCGGATGCGATCGTCGCTACCGAAGGTGCTGCACCCGGTCGCGGGCCGTCCGCTCCTGTCGCATGTGCTGGCGGCGGCGCCGCAGGGAGAGGGCAACCGGATCGCCGTGGTGATCGGTCCGGATCATCAGGCCGTCGCCGACGAGGTCACGCGCGTCCGCCCGGACGCCGAAATTTACGTGCAGCGCGAACGGCTCGGCACGGCTCATGCCGTGCTCGCCGCCAAAGAGGCGATCGCCAAGGGCGCCGACGATCTGCTCATCGCATTCGGCGATACGCCGCTGATTTCCGCCGAGACCTTCGCGCGGCTGCGCGTGCCTTTGGCCAACGGCGCGTCCCTGGTGGCGCTGGGGTTCCGCGCTGCTGATCCCACCGGTTACGGCCGGCTGGTGGTCGAGGGCGATCAACTGGCCGCGATCCGCGAACAGGCCGATGCGACTGCCGAAGAGCTGAAGATCACGCTCTGCAACGCCGGCGTGATGGCGATCGACGGCAAGGTCGCGCTCGATGTGCTCGGCCAGATCGGCAACGCCAACAAGAAGGGCGAGTACTACCTGACCGACGCGGTCGGCCTGATCCGGGCGCGCGGCCTCACCGCGCGCGTGATCGAGACGGATGAAGACGAAGTCCGCGGCATCAACACCAAGGCGCAGCTCGCCGAAGCCGAAGCGGTCATGCAGAACCGGCTACGGATGGCCGCGATGACCGCCGGTGTGACGCTGATCTCTCCAGAGACGATCCATCTCGCCGCCGACACGACGTTCGGCAAGGATGTGACGATCGAGCCGTTCGTGGTGATCGGTCCCGGCGTCAGCATTGCCGACGGCGCCGTGATCCATTCGTTCTCGCACATCGTCGACGCCAAGATCGGTGCCAGAACGTCGGTCGGTCCGTATGCGCGGCTGCGACCGGGCACGTCGCTCGGCGATGGTGCGCGGATCGGCAATTTCGTCGAAACCAAAGCGGCCCAGATCGACGCCGGCGCCAAAGTCAATCACCTTACCTACATCGGCGACGCCCATGTCGGTGCCAACGCCAACATCGGCGCCGGCACCATCACCTGCAACTACGACGGCTTCAACAAGCACAAGACCGAGATCGGCGCGGGCGCGTTCGTCGGCTCGAATTCGTCGCTGGTGGCGCCTGTGAAAATCGGTGCGGGCGCTTATATCGGCTCGGGATCGGTGATCACCAAGCCGGTGCCGGACGATGCACTCGCCGTCGAGCGCAACGAGCAGACGCTGCGCGAGGGCTGGGCCAAGCGCTTCCGTGAGGCGAAAGCGCGCACCAAAAAGCCCGGCGGACACTAAGGGCGATCATCGCGCGGACCCGGAGATTGGTTAACGCATCGCCGCTAACCCTGTCGCAATCCGCAATAATTATTGACTACCTCCACTTTCGACGGACTCGCTACATAGCAACAGGGCCGGGCGTTACCGGTCGTCGGGGGAACTTCAACCGCATGTGCGGCATCATCGGCATTCTCGGACGCGGACCGGTTGCGGGGCAATTGGTCGATTCACTCAAGCGGCTGGAGTATCGCGGCTACGATTCCGCAGGCGTCGCGACGCTGGAAGGCGAGCACCTCGCGCGCCGCCGTGCCGAGGGCAAGCTGAAGAATCTCGAAGCGCGGCTTTCACGTGAACCGTTGTCGGGACATTCCGGCATCGGCCACACGCGCTGGGCAACCCACGGCAAACCGACCGAAGCCAACGCGCATCCGCACGCCGCCGACGGCGTCGCCGTCGTGCATAACGGCATCATCGAGAACTTCCGCGAATTGCGCAACGAACTGCAGGCCGAAGGCGCCAAGTTCGCCAGCGAGACCGACACCGAAGTGGTCGCGCATCTGGTCAACAGCTACATCCGCAAGGGCGCGTCGCCGGTCGACGCGGTGAAGGCCGCGCTGCCGCGGCTGCGTGGCGCGTTCGCGCTGGCTTTCCTGTTCGAAGGTCAGGACGACCTGATGATCGGCGCCCGCAAGGGGTCGCCGCTGGCAATCGGCTATGGCGAAGGCGAGATGTATCTCGGCTCCGACGCGATCGCGCTGGCGCCGCTCACCGACGATATCAGCTATCTCGACGACGACGACTGGGTGGTAATGACGCGCAACGGCGCCGAGGTCCGCGACGCCAAGGGTGACGTGGTCCAGCGCGGCGTAATCAAGTCCGGCGCGTCGTCTTTCGTGGTCGACAAGGCGAACTATCGCCACTTCATGGCGAAGGAAATCCACGAGCAGCCCGAGGTCGTGGGCCACACGTTGGCGCGCTATCTCGACATGGGCACCGAACGCGTGGCGCTGCCGGCCAGGCTGCCGTTCGACTTCAAGGACATCCAGCGCGTTTCGATCACGGCCTGCGGCACCGCGAACTACGCCGGTTACATCGGCAAGTATTGGTTCGAGCGCTTCGCCCGGTTGCCGGTCGAGATCGATATCGCGTCTGAATTCCGCTATCGCGAAGCACCGCTGCGCAAGGGCGACTTGGCGATCTTCATTTCGCAGTCCGGCGAGACCGCCGACACGCTGGCGGCGCTGCGCTACGCCAAGGAGCAGGGGCTGCACACGCTGTCGGTTGTCAATGTGCCGACCTCGACGATCGCACGCGAGAGCGAGACCGTGATGCCGACGCTGGCGGGGCCGGAGATCGGCGTTGCCTCGACCAAGGCGTTCACCTGCCAACTCACCGTGCTTGCCGCACTGGCTGTGGCCGCCGGGCGGGCGCGGGGCGAATTGTCGGAGCAGGACGAGACCAAGCTGGTGCACGGCCTGATCGAACTGCCGCGGCTGATGGCCGCGGCGTTGGCGACCGAGCATCAGGTCGAGCGGCTGGCCCGCGATATCGCCAAATCGCAGGACGTCCTCTATCTCGGCCGTGGCACGTCCTATCCGCTGGCGCTGGAAGGCGCGCTGAAGCTTAAGGAAATCTCCTATATCCACGCCGAAGGCTATGCCGCCGGCGAATTGAAGCATGGCCCGATCGCGTTGATCGACGAGAAGATGCCGGTCGTGGTGATCGCGCCATACGATCGTGTGTTCGAGAAGACAGTGTCCAACATGCAGGAAGTCGCCGCCCGCGGCGGCCGCATCATCCTGATCACCGACGCCAAGGGCGCCGAGGAGGCGACTGTGGAGTCGCTGGTGACCATTGTGATGCCCGACCTGGCCGCGGCGGTCACGCCGCGGGTGTATGCGATCCCGGCACAACTGCTCGCGTACCATACGGCCGTCGTGATGGGCACCGACGTTGACCAGCCGCGCAACCTCGCGAAATCTGTGACTGTCGAATAGGCAGCGCCGCAACTCTATCCACATCCGCCAGTTGTTGCGGCGGCCCGAACCGCCTATATCTCGCCGCGAGCGGGCAAGACCCTTGCGGTCGGCCCGGTGGCGCAGCGGTTCGCGTGGAAAAGGCGTCGAAACACCATGATGGTGGAGCGGTTCCGATGCCAACGGAACCCAAACTGCACTAGACTGGACGCACGCCGTCAATTCGCGGCGCATTGCAATGTTGTCGACCTGGACGCCGCATGAACGATACGCCCAATCCGCCTCTCGGTGAGACCGTCCAGGATCCGCCGCGCGGATTCATGGGACGGATTCGGAATTACTTTCTGACTGGCCTGATCGTCGCTGGTCCGGTCGCGATCACGTTCTATCTGACCTGGTGGTTCGTGAATTGGGTGGACGGTTTCGTCCGCCCATTCGTGCCGCTGGACTATCGCCCCGAAACCTATCTGCCGTTCGCCGTGCCGGGTTCGGGACTGGTCGTCGCCTTCCTCGCGTTGACCCTGCTTGGCTTCCTCACGGCCAACCTGATCGGCCGGTCGCTGGTCGATCTCGGCGAGCGGCTGCTCGGCCGGATGCCGGTGGTGCGGGCGATCTATCGCGGCCTCAAGCAGGTGTTCGAGACGCTGTTCTCGGGCAACGGCAACAGCCTGCGCAAGGTCGGCTTGGTCGAGTTTCCGTCGCCGGGGATGTGGTCGATCGTGCTGATTTCGCTGCCGCCGAACGAGGAGATCGCCACCAAGATCCCGAGTCAGGACGAGCATATCTCGGTATTTCTGCCGTGCGCGCCGAACCCGACCACCGGCTTCTTCTTCTACGTGCCGCGCAGTAAGGTGATTCCGATCGACCTCAACGCCGAGGAGGCCGCGACGCTGATCATGTCGGCCGGGGTGGTGCAGCCGGGCTCCGATCCGCAGAAGAAGATCGCTGCGCTGGCTGCGACCGCTCTGGCGGCGAAGAAGGCCCGCGACCCGAACGAACCGGAATCCGCGTTCTCGCGCCGCCGGCTCACCAAGGCGCCCGACAAGGTGGATTGATGGTCGCGCCCGCGACGAGCGGACCGATCGGGATCGACTTACGTCGTCAGCGCCTCGGCAAGAAGCAGCACCGCGCCTTCGGCGGGCTGTTGATCGGACAGGCAGAGATCGAGCGCGATGCGTCGTTCGCCCCCTTCGCTCAAGCGGAGTTGGACGAGGTCGCCGCGTGACAGGTCGCCTTCGATCATGTGGCGTGGCAGCCAGCTGAAGCCGAGCCCCTCGCGAACCACACCGAGCACCGATTCGATCGTGCTCACGTGCCATGTCTTGCCGCCGGTCGGCGCCTTCGGGAAGGCCGGCCATTCGAGATCCCGGATCTCGATCCGCAAGTGCCTGGCCAAAGTCGCCCTGCTGATCGGACGATTGCGGTGGGCGAGAGGATGGCCCCTGGCGGCGACGGCGAGAAGGTCGATGTCCGCCACTCGCTTTCCATAGCGCTCGCCGACGACCGGCTGCGCGATCGCGATATCGTAGGATCTGTCATTCGGCTCCGGCATCGGCAGCCGGACCATTTCGCGCAGATGAACGTCGATGTGCGGATGGGCGCGCGATAGGCTGTGGAGCGCATTGAACAGCTTCGGCTTGGGAAACACGCTGTCGACCAGCAGTCGAAGCGCTACGCGCTCGCCATGTCCGACCGCGCTCGCCCTTTGCTCGATGCGCAGGAAGTCATCGATCAGAGGCTCCACTTCGGCCAGCAGCGCTCTCCCGACCTCCGTCAGGACGGCGCGGCGTCCTTCGATCTGGAGAAGCTGAACGCCCGCCGCGTGCTGGAGGTTGGCGATCGCGTAGCTGATCGACGACTGGCTGCGATGCAGCGTTTCCGCGGCTTCAGCGTAGCTCCCGCGCTCGACGATGGCTCTCAGGACGCTCCATTGTTCGACCGTCGTTTTCGGGACCTGGGTCATCGCCGGCGTCTCCCGGCTCCAATCGTTCTAATTTCTAGATCATATCAGGTGGAAATGAGGATTTTTAGTTCTATTTTTCCCATGCGAACGTCCGGGGCATCTCATCAAGGAGCCCGGAAATGTCCCAGGTCAGTGAATCGTTCAACCCCGCCGAACTCGTCGATTTTGTCGGCTGCCACTTGATCTACACCTACGACAACGGCTGGCAGTACGAGTTCTACGTGAAGAACGAGAGCACCGTCGACTACCGCATTCATAGCGGCATGGTCGGGGGGCGATGGGTGCGCGACCAGTTCGTCCACATCGTTCGATTGGGCGAGGGGATCTACAAGATTTCCTGGGACGAGCCGACCGGAACGTGCGTCAGCGTAGCGGTCAACCTGGTCGAGCGCAGACTGCACGGCGTGATCTTCTTCCCGCAATGGATCGCTCAGGATACGTCCAAAAAGACGGTCTGTTTCCAGAACGATCATCTCGATGAGATGCGTGCCTATCGGGATGCCGGTCCGACCTATCCCAAGCTAGTGATCGACGAATTCGCCACGATCACCTTTATGGAGCGGCTCGGCCGCGACGATCAGACCGTGATCGCTTGCCCGCCGTCGGAATTGCCGGCCGGCTACGCCGACCGTCGCAATTGAGCCCAGGACAATAACGCTCGATTCCTCCGGCATGATCGAGCGTCGACGGCACAAGGATGTTCACGCCCTTGTGCCGCAAGGCCAACTAGGCGATGCCCTCGCTACGCGCCTTTGCCAGCCTTCGATTCAACCCGCGCCGAGCAGCGGGATGGCTTCGTCGCGCTCGTACAGATACAGCAGGCAGCGCAGCGCGTCGCCTTGCGGGCCTTTCAGTTTCGGATTGTCTTTGAGGATGCGCAGCGCTTCGTCCCGCGCCTGCGTGATCAGTTGGGCATGAACTTCGGAGCGCGCGATGCGATAGCCGGGCAGACCGCTCTGCGTTGTGCCGAGCACATCGCCTTCGCCGCGCAGCTTGAGGTCTTCCTCGGCAATCCGGAAGCCGTCGGTGGTCTCGCGGATCACCCGCAGCCGCGCCGCCGACATCTCGCCCAACGGCTCCTTGTACAGCAGCAGACAGGTGGAGGCCTCGCTGCCGCGGCCGATGCGGCCGCGCAGCTGGTGCAGTTGCGCGAGACCGAAGCGCTCGGCGTTCTCGATCACCATGATGCTGGCTTCGGGCACGTCGACGCCGACTTCGACGACCGTCGTCGCCACCAGCACGCTGATTTCGCCGCTGGCGAACTGCGCCATCACGCGGTCTTTCTCGGCGCCTTTCATCCGGCCGTGGACCAGGCCGACATGCTCGTCACCAAAGCGCTGCCGCAGCGACTCGTAGCGCTGCTCGGCGTCGGTGAGTTTGACGTTCTCGGATTCCTCGACCAGCGGGCAGATCCAGTACACGCGCTTGCCGGCGCTGATGGCGCGGCCGATGCCGTCGATCACTTCGGGCAGGCGCTGCTCGGACAGCGCGCGAGTGTCGATCGGCTGCCGTCCGGCCGGCTTTTCGCGCAGCTCCGAGACGTCCATGTCGCCGAAATAAGTCAGTACCAGCGTGCGCGGGATCGGCGTCGCCGACAGCACCAGCACGTCGACATCGGCGCCCTTGCTGGTCAGCGTCAGCCGCTCGCGGACGCCGAAGCGGTGCTGCTCGTCGACCACGGCGAGCGCCAGCGATTTGTAGATCACGTCGTCCTGGATCAGCGCGTGGGTCCCGACCAGGAAGTCGATCTCGCCGCTTTCCAGCCGCGCCAGAATCTCGCGGCGCTCCTTGCCTTTCTCGCGGCCGGTGAGGATCGCGACCTGCATGCCGGCGCGCTCGGCGAGCGGCGCGATGGTCGTGATGTGCTGGCGCGCCAGGATCTCGGTCGGCGCCATCAGCGCCGTCTGCTTGCCGGCCTCGGCGACGGCCGCCGCGGCGAGCAGCGCCACCACTGTCTTGCCACTGCCGACGTCGCCCTGCAGCAGCCTCAGCATCCGCACGGGTTGCTGCAGATCCTCGGCGATCGCCGCCGCAGCGTCGCGCTGCGAGTTGGTCAGCGCGTAAGGCAGCGCGTCAATGATCTTGTGGCGCAGCCGTCCGTCGCCGGCATTGCGCGCGCCCGCGGGGCGGCGGAGCTGGGCGCGGACCAACGCGAGCGCGAGCTGGCCGGCGAGCAGTTCGTCATAGGCGAGGCGGGACCAGTAGGGGCCCGCCGGGAAAATGTCGGTTGGCTCGACCGGGATGTGGACGCGTTGCAGCGCCTCGGCGAACGGCGGGAAGCTGCAGCGGCGCAGCACGTCGGGGCTGATCCATTCGGGCAGCGCCGGCAGCTTGGTCAGCGCCTGAGCAACCGCGCGGCGCATCGCGCCGATCGCCAGACCCTGGGTGAGCGGATAGACCGGGTCGATCTGCGGCAGCTTGGCGAAGCCGTCCTCGTCGACGACGCGGTCCGGATGCACGATCTGCAGCGTGCCGTCGTAGAGCTGGCCGGTGCCGGAGACGTAGCGTTTCTCGCCGACCGGCAGCAGTTTTTCGATGTACTCGGCCTTGGCGCGGAAGAACGCCAGGATGACGTCGCCGGTCTCGTCGCTGGCATAGACCAGGTACGGCGCCCGCGAGCGGCCCGGCGGTGGCGGGCGATGCCGGTCGACCGTGACCTCCAGCGTCACCACGGTGCCGGGCTGAGCGTCGCGAATGGTCGGCCGGGAGCGGCGGTCGATCACGCTGACCGGCAGATGCAGCAGCAGGTCGGCCAGCCGCGGGGTGTCGTCCCGGTCCAGCAGATAGCGGAACAGCTTGTCCTGCTTCGGACCGACCCCGGTCAGGCTGGTGACCGGCGCGAACAAAGGATTGAGCAGATCGGGGCGCATCGAACCGGTTCGGGTGAACGACGTTTGCTGCAGGCTTGAATGCATTTTGCGCGGATTGCAATGCGCCGGGGCGGGCTGACAGCCGCTGTCGCGGCGGCTATATCACCTCCGCCCGGCACGTCCGGGCTTTCGTCGTTGACCGAAGGTTTCACCCGATGACTGGCACCACCCGATCGAGCGGCGGGCTCGATGAGCGTCGCAAGCGCCTGCTGTTCCGCTGCTGGCACCGCGGCACCCGCGAGATGGACCTGATCCTCGGCCAGTTCGCCGATGCCGAAATCGGGACCCTGACCGACGCCGAATTGGACGAACTCGAAGGGCTGATCGAGCTGAACGATCACGACCTCTACGCCGCCGTCTCCGGCGGTGACACGCTGCCGCCGGAGTTCAAGGGCGGGCTGTTCGAGCGGATCAAGACCTACGGCCACCAGGGCGGCGCGGCATGAAGAGCCCGGCGAAGTCACCGGCGGAATTGCTCGCACCCGGCAAGGCGCTGACTTTTGCCAATGTCGCCGAGGGTGCCGAGGGGCTGATCGTCTCGGATCTCGCACGCGCCATCGCGGCGCGGCCGAAGCCGCCGGCGGTGAGCCTCGCCGTAATCTGCCGCGACGGCCCGCGGATGCAGCAGCTCGCGCGCAGCCTGGAGTTCTTCGCGCCGGACGTCGGCGTGATGCAGTTTCCGGCTTGGGACTGCCAGCCTTACGACCGCGTCTCGCCACACGCCGGCATTCTGGCGCAGCGCGTCACCACGCTGGCGAAGCTGTCGCGCCTGACCGGCAGCGATAAGCCGCTGATCGTGCTGACCACCGTCAACGCGGCCGTGCAGCGCGTGCCGGTGCGCGAGATCATCGCCGCACAGGCGCTGTCGGTTGCGCCCGGCAACATCGTGCCGATGGATTCGGTCGTCGCCTGGCTCGAGCACAACGGCTACAGCCGCGCCTCGACGGTGCGCGAGGCCGGCGAATACGCCGTGCGCGGCGGCATCCTCGATCTGTTTCCGGCCGGGCTCGACCAGCCGGTGCGGTTCGACTTCTTCGGCGATCAGCTCGAATCGATCCGCACCTTCGACGCCGAGACCCAGCGCACGCTGCACACCATGCGCGGCCTCGATCTTGTGCCGGTGTCGGAATTCCAGCTCGTCACCGAAACCATCCGCCGCTTCCGCATGGGCTACGTCGCCGCCTTCGGCGCGCCGAACCCGGCCGATCAGCTCTACACGGCCGTCAGCGAAGGCCGCCGCCATCCCGGCATGGAGCACTGGCTGCCGCTGTTTCAGGAGCGGATGGACACGCTGTTCGACTATCTCACCGGCACACCGGTGGCGATCGAGCCGCAGGGTGAGGACGCGGCGCGCGAACGCTTCAAGCAGATCGCCGATTACTACGAGGCGCGGCGCGAGGCGATGGATCAGCCCGGCTCGGGCGCGATCTACAAGCCGCTGCCGCCGGATCAACTCTATCTCACCGAAAAGGAATGGGGCGAGCGGCTCGAAGGCCGGCCGCTGGCGCGGCTGACGCCGTTCGATGTGCCGACCGAAGGCGGCGCGGTGATCGACGCCGGAGCGCGAGCCGGGCGCAATTTCGCGCCGGAGCGCGCCGATGCCAACGTCAACGTGTTCGAGAAACTGGTCGCGCATGTGCAGTCGCTGCAGGCCGTGCGCAAGAAGGTGGTGATCGCGCTATGGAGCGAAGGCTCGCGCGACCGCATGGCCAGCATGTTGAAGGACCACAAGCTGGTCAACCTGACGAGCGTCAATTCGTGGCGCACTGTGCAGGCGACGCCGCGCAATGAGACGACACTCGCGGTCGTGGGCCTCGAGTCCGGCTTCGAGACCAACGCCTTCGCAGTGATCACCGAGCAGGATGTGCTCGGCGATCGTCTGGTTCGACAGCGCAAGGCCAGCAAGAAGCTCGACAACTTCATCTCGGAAGTGACCAGCCTGTCGGCCGGCGACATCGTCGTGCATGTCGAGCACGGCATCGGCCGCTTCATCGGGCTGCAAACACTGGAAGTAGGCGGCGCGCCGCATGACTGCGTCGAGCTGCACTACGCCAACGACACCAAGCTGTTCCTGCCGGTCGAGAACATCGAGCTGCTGTCGCGCTATGGCTCGGACGGCACGACGGTCGAGCTCGACAAGCTGGGCGGCTCGGGCTGGCAGGCGCGCAAGGCGAAGCTGAAGAACCGGATCCGCGAGATCGCCGGCGAGCTGATCAAGATCGCGGCCGAACGGCATCTGCGCCAGGCGCCGAAGCTCGCGGTCACGCCGCATCTCTACGACGAATTCTGCGCACGCTTTCCCTACGACGAAACCGAGGATCAGCTCGCGGCGATCAATGCAGCGCTCGGCGATCTGGAGAAGGGCACGCCGATGGACCGCCTGGTGTGCGGCGACGTCGGTTTCGGCAAGACCGAGGTGGCGCTGCGCGCTGCGTTCGCGGTGGCGCTCGACGGCAAGCAGGTCGCGGTCGTGGTGCCGACGACGCTGCTGGCGCGGCAGCACGCCAAGACCTTCACGGAGCGCTTCCGCGGCTTCCCGGTGCATGTCGGCCAGGCATCGCGACTGGTCAGCCCCAAGGAGCTGACGGGCGTCAAGAAGGGCCTTGCAGACGGCACGCTCGATATCGTGGTGGGCACCCACGCGTTGCTCGGCAAGTCGATCAAGTTCAAGGATCTCGGCCTCGTCATCGTCGACGAGGAGCAGCATTTCGGCGTCACCCACAAGGAGAAGCTGAAGCAGCTGCGCGCCGAGGTGCATGTTCTGACGCTGAGCGCGACGCCGATCCCGCGCACGCTGCAACTCGCCATGACCGGCGTGCGCGATTTGTCGATCATCGCGTCGCCGCCGGTCGATCGGCTCGCCGTGCGCACCTTCGTGGCGCCGCACGATCCGTTGATGATCCGCGAGGCGCTGCTACGCGAGCGCTATCGCGGCGGCCAGGCGTTCTACGTCGTGCCGCGGATCGACGACCTCGCCGAGGTCAAGGATTTCCTGGACAAGCACGTGCCGGAGATGAAGGTCGCGGTGGCGCACGGCCAGATGCCGCCGACGGTGATCGAGGACATCATGTCGGCGTTCTACGAGGGGAAATTCGATATCCTGCTGTCGACCACCATCGTCGAATCCGGCCTCGATATTCCCAATGCCAACACCCTGATCGTGCACCGTGCCGACATGTTCGGTCTGGCCCAGCTGTACCAATTGCGCGGCCGCGTCGGCCGTTCGAAGCTGCGCGCCTACGCGCTGTTCACGCTGCCGCAACACGGCATCACCGCGCAGGCGGAGCGGCGGCTCAAGGTGCTGCAATCGCTGGAGACGCTCGGCGCCGGCTTCCAGCTCGCGTCGCACGATCTCGACATCCGCGGCGCCGGCAACCTGCTCGGCGAAGAGCAGTCGGGTCACATCAAGGAAGTCGGATTCGAGCTGTATCAGCAGATGCTCGAGGAGGCGATCACCAACCTCAAGGCCGGCATCGTCGACGAGCCGGTCGCCGATCGCTGGTCGCCGCAGATCACCATCGGCATGCCGGTGCTGATCCCCGAGGAGTTCGTGCCCGATCTCGCGGTGCGGCTGTCGCTGTATCGCCGGCTGGCCGATCTCGACAGCAACGAAGAGATCGAAAATTTCGGCGCCGAGCTGCGCGACCGCTTCGGTCCGCCGCCGGACGAGGTCCGCTATCTGTTCCAGGTCGCGGCCATCAAGGCGTATTGCCGCCACGCCAATGTCGAGAAGGTCGACGCCGGTCCGAAGGGCGTGGTGATCAGCTTCCGCGACAACGCCTTCGCACAGCCGGACAAGCTGGTGTTCTTCATCAAACGCCACGGCGAGGCCGCCAAGGTGCGGCCCGACATGAAGGTGGTGTTCTTCCAGGTCTGGAAGACGCCGGAGGAACGCCTCGCCGGGACGACGGATATCCTGAAGCAACTCGCGGAGCTGGCCGGGACGAAGAAGGCGGCGTGAGGACGTAGTTGGCTCTCCGATACGCCGAGCCGCGCCCCGTTATTGCGAGGAGCACCCGGATCGGCGCTTCGCGCCGTCCAAGCGCAGGCTCCGCGACGAAGCAATTCAGAGGCCCCGTGCACGGCGCTGCTGGATTGTTTCGCTACGCTCGCAATGACTGGGAAAGACCGCGCTCAAGTCGCAAATCGTCACCGCTGCTGGTGATCATGCCGCGCCTACGACGCCACGCGGCGGGTGTCGAGTTTGGCGAGGCGTGACAGGATAGACTTGGCGGAGTCACCGGACGTCATCGTCGCCAGCGAGACGTCCGGATCGATCCGGCTATCGCGGCGGGCGGAGTAAGACGTCTGCCGGATCACAGCCATCAGACGCCGTGCGATCGTTTGGGCACCGCGCAGGTCCGCTTCGGCGAAGACCACGAGGATGCTGCCGTCGGCCTGTAGCGTGCCGAAATCCATC
>NZ_JBMDXE010000154.1:0-10111 GCF_048594845.1 Rhodopseudomonas sp.
CGATCCGGCCGCATGCGCTCGGCAAATTCGGCGATCTGCTGCGCGCGACGCTGCGGCATCCGGCGATGCTGCGCTACCTCGACAATGCCGGCAACGCCGCCGGCCACGTCAACGAGAACTATGCGCGCGAGATCATGGAACTGCACACCATGGGCGTCGGCAGCGGTTACACGCAGGCCGACGTCGAGGCGCTCGCCAAAATTCTCACCGGCGTCGGCATCGACCTGAAGCCGGAAGATCCGAAGCTGAAGCCGGAGCTACGCCAGCTGCTGGTGCGCGACGGCGCGTTCGAGTTCAATCCGGCGCGCCACGACATGAGCGAGAAGACGTTCCTCGGCCATGTCATCCCGGGCAGCGGCTATGCCGAGGTCGAGCAGGCGCTCGACCTGATCGTGCACAATCCCGCCACGGCGCAGTACATCTCACGCAAGATCGCGGTGTACTTCGTTTCAGATAACCCGCCGCCGGCGCTGATCGCCAGAATGGCCAAGGCTTTCACGACATCGGACGGCGATATCTCTGCCGTGCTGACCGCGATGGTGCAGTCGCCGGAGTTCGAGGCCACGCTGAAATCCGGCGAGCGCTTCAAGGATCCGGTGAACTACGTCTATTCGGCGGTCCGGCTCGCCTACGATGACAAGGTGATCGCCAACACCGCGCCGATCCAGAACTGGCTCAATCGACTGGGCGAAGGGCTATACAATCGGCAGACGCCGGACGGCTATGCGCTCACCAGCGAATCCTGGAGCGGGCCGGGCCAGATGATGCTGCGGTTCGAGATCGCGCGGCAGATCGGCTCGGGATCGGCCGGCCTGTTCAAGCCCGAGGGTCCCGACGCCAAGGATCGCCCGGCATTTCCACTGGTACAGAACGCGCTCTACTTCAATGGACTGCGGCAGACGTTGAGCGCGACGACGCGCACCGCGCTCGACAAGGCGATCTCGCCGCAGGACTGGAACACGCTGTATCTGTCGTCGCCCGAATTCATGTACCGGCTGCATGCGGAGGCTCCCCATGAACCGTCGTGACCTGCTCAAGGCTTTCGCTGCGCTCGCGCCGATGACGGTCGCCGGCCGTGTCTGGGCCGCGCCCGCGACCGACGCGAAACTCCTCGTGGTGTTTTTGCGCGGTGCCTACGACGCGGCAAACGTGATCGTGCCGGTGTCGTCCTCGTTCTACTACGAATCCCGGCCGTCGCTGGCGATCGCAAAGCCGGATGTCGGCAATCCGAATGCCGCTGTGGCGCTCGATGCCGATTGGGGACTGCATCCGGCGTTGCGTGACAGCCTCGCGCCGCTGTGGGCAGAACGCGAGATCGCCTTCGTGCCGTTCGCCGGCACCAGCGACGACGTCACCCGCAGTCATTTCGAGACGCAGGATACGATCGAACTCGGCCAGTCGACCGGTGGCGCGCGCGACTATCGCTCCGGCTTCATGAGCCGGCTGGCCGCCGAACTCACCCGCGTACGGCCGATCGCCTTCACCGATCAGTTGCCGCTGATCTTCCGCGGCAAGGCCGACATTCCGAACATCGCGCTCAACAACGTCGGCAAGCCGGGCGTCGACGATCGTCAGGCGCAACTGATCAAGGAGATGTACGCCAGGACCAAGCTGGCGTCTGCCGTCTCCGAGGGCTTTCGCGTGCGCGACGAAGTGGTGAAGTCGATCTCCGACGAGATGACGGCGGCCAATCGCGGCGCGGTGTCGCCGCGCGGTTTCGAATTGTCGGCGCGCCGGATCGGTCGGCTGATGCGCGAGCAGTTCAATCTCGGCTTCGTCGATGTCGGCGGCTGGGACACCCACGTCAACCAGGGCGCGGCGACCGGCTATCTGGCCGACCGCCTCGGCGAACTCGGCCGCGGCCTGAGTGGTTTCTGCGAAGAGATCGGACCCGGCGCGTGGCGCGACACCGTCGTCGTGGTGATTTCCGAGTTCGGCCGCACCTTCCGGGAGAACGGAGACCATGGCACCGATCACGGCCACGGCAGCGTCTATTGGGTGCTCGGCGGTGGATTGAACGGCGGTCGCATCGTCGGCGAGCAAGTGAAGGTCGAGCAGCCGAAACTCTTCCAGAACCGTGACTATCCGGTGCTCACCGATTATCGCGCGCTGTTCGCGGGGCTGCTTCAGAAGATGTACGGTCTCGATACGGCGGCCGTCGGTCGGGTATTTGCAGGGACCAAGCCGGTCGATCTGGGGCTGGTGTAGTTACTATCATCGCGACCATCACCGTCATGCCCGGCCTCGGGCCGGGAATCCACGCCTTGTTGGCGAAACGCATAAAAGACGTGGATGGCCGGGACGAGCCCGGCCATGACGAGTTGAGAGTATCTTTGCGTCGGCGACTTCAGCGGTCCCGTGTGGCGTAAGCGCGGGCCTCAGCTCTTGTCGACCACCGTGGTGTTCGGACGATCGTCGCCACGCGCTGTTTCCTCATGCCAGCGGCCCGAAGGGTCTTCGTATTGGATCGCCTCGGTCGAACCCGGCGCACGCTGTTCGGCGGCGGCACGCTTGGCCGCGGCGGTTGCCGCCTCGTGGCTCGGGAAGGTTTCGGAAAAGCTGCCGTCGACCTGATAGGCCCAGCCGCCGTCGTGTTCGACGATCTTGTAAGTGACGTCGCTCATCTATGCCTCGCGTGTGGACGGATTGTCTTGCTCAACGTCTGCGCGCCGGCGCTGTTCCGCGTTTCACCGCGGCGCGACCAGCACGGCGGCTTCGTTGCGGCGGAGGAAGGGAATGGTGAACGGGGCATCGTAAAACAGCCCGAACGGCTCGCCGCTCGGTCGCCAATTGGTGTTCTCTAGCGCAGCGACGAGTTGCTGCTGCCGCGCCGGCAGATCGCGGCCAGTCCAGGTGAAGCGCAGCGTGGCGATGGTTTGCTCCGGGACGGTGACGATCTTGACGCGCGCATCAGCGGGGGCAGGGGCGGTCTCGGCGGTAAAGCGCGCCGGCAGGAAGAAGCGCATCCGGATCGCGCCGTCGTTGCGCCCGGTCTCCACCGGCGCCGTTATCGCGATTGTCTCCGGGCGGGCGACATCCACCGGGGCGGTCATGGCGATGCGCTGCGCGCCGCGGTTGGCGCCGGCGATGTAGTTGAACAGCAGCGTGAAGGCGCGGCCGTCGGCGCCGCTCTCGCGATCGAGCGCGACCTCGGCGGCGAGCCGCGGCGCGTAGCGGCGGATCTCGATCGCCTCGCCGGGGCGGTCCAGCACCGCATAGGCCGGCTCTTCGTAGAGCCGCAGCCCGAACACGCCGAGCACCGATTCGAAGATCAGCACGGTGTAGTACCAGATCGCCGACATCAGCATCTCCGCAGCGCAGCCGTCATCAGCAGAGCTAATGTCGCCGGCGCCGGCCGCAAGGCTGTGCGTGCGGAGTTGGTGCGGCTGTCTTGATCAGGTCGCCGCCGATGGATCGGCGCGCGACCGGATCATTCCGGCTCAGTCCTTGTGCTTGTGGCGCTTCTTCTTGTGCTTCTTGCCGCCCTGATCCTTGTCGTCGTCTTCGGACTCCTCGTCCGTGGCGACGTCGTCCTGGGCGGGCGCTTCGGCCATTTCGCGCTCGGCTGCGGCATGCTCGGCGGCTTCGCGCGCGGCGGCTGCCTCTCGCTCGGCGCGCTCGCGCGCGTCCTGCTCGCGCTTCGCCTTGTAGTCCTCATAGGCGTCGAAGATCAGGTGCAGCCACGGCATCACCTGTTCGATCGAGGGCAGCGCACCAGGCGGGCCGGCTTCGCCGCGCGGTCCGGCCTCGCCGCGCAGGCCCTGCTCACCGCGCGGGCCTTGCTCGCCACGCGGCCCCTGCGGACCCGCCTTGCCCTCGGGACCTGCCGGACCGGCCTTGCCGTCCGGACCGGGCTTACCTTGCGGACCCCGCGGTCCCGGCTTGCCGTCCGCGCCGGGCTTGCCTTGCGGGCCGGCTTTGCCGACTGGGCCGGGTTTGCCGATCGGTCCCGGCTTGCCGCGGGGGCCTTCCGGCCCTGGACGCCCCGGATGTCCTTGCGGTCCCGGACGCCCCGGTTCGCCGGGACGGCCACGCGGCCCTTGCGGTCCCGGACGTCCACGGCGGGTGGATTCAGCTTCGGCCACGCGTACCCCCAAACGATTCCAACAGGTCCCTCCCTTAGCAGAGACGACGTGACGGCTTCAATTCGGAGCAGCATTTTCCCAAGCAACCGGGAGATTCAGCAGGCCGCGAAACGCCCAGCCGCCGATCCGCACCGGCTCGCGCGCATCAAGCCGCAGCTTGTTCAGCCGCGCGAACACGCTCGGCAGCGCGACGTCCGCAACCATCGCGCGCGATGCGAAGGCGCCGGCGCAATAATGCGGCCCGGCACCGAACGCGATGCTCTTGGCGTGATCGCGGCTGACGTCGAACACGTCGGGATCGCTGAAGCATGCCTCGTCGCGATTGGCCGAGCCGAACATGAAGAACACGCGGTCCTCCGGCTCGAAATCGACACCGCGGTAATGGAACGGCTGCGCCACACGGCGCGGCGACATGCCGATCGGCGCGATCCAGCGCCCATACTCCTCGAACACATCGAGACAGCTCGCGTCGCCGGCGAGCACCTTGGCGTATTCGGCCGGATGCGTCAGCAGCGCCCAGACGCAGCCGGAGATCGCGTCGCGCGGCTCGTTCTGGCCGCCGGAGATCGCCAGCTTGATGTTGGCGCGGATCGAGTCCATCGCCATGCCGGCGCCGAGCAGCACGCTCAGGATCGACGTGTCGGGGTGCTTGCGCACCACCGGGATCATGTCGTCGATTGCCGCATCGATGCCAGCGGTGGCCGCATGGCAGCGCGCCTCGATTGCAGCGTCGCCGGTGTAGTTGGCGATGCCGTCGATCATCGCCTGCGACCACGAATCCATCTCCTGATAACTGATATTGGTGAGGCCGGTGATATTCTTGAGGCACTCACCGGACAGCGGCAGCGCGAACGCCTTGACCAGATCGGCACCACCTTGCGGCGCCAGCTCGTCGAGGATGCGATCGGCATGGGCCTGAAACTGCTCGCGCCAGACGTCCTTGACGGTGCGCGGCGACACCGCGGGAAACATCGCGGTGCGTTCGGCCAGATGCGCGTCGCCGTCCTTGCGCATCATGTTGTGACCCATCAGCTTGTTCATCAGCCCGGCCGGCTGATGCGACGAGAACACGTCGATGCGCTTTTCGGTGACGAAAATATCGTCGCGCCGTGTCAGCACCGTCGAGCCGAGCTGCGGCACGAAAGCGATCGGCGCTTCGGCGCGCATCTTCGCAAGTGCGGGATAAGGATCGGCCCAGAACGCGGCGACGTCGATATCGAAGTGCGGAGCGTTGCTCATCTGATCATCTGCTGCAGTGCAAGAGAAAATGCAAAGTAGTTGCAAGCGTGATCAAGCGCAGCGGCGCTGTCAAATCCAAAGGTGGGGCGTATTCCGGGAGAGGGAAGGAGCGGGCGGGGCGTGCCCGATTATTTGCACGACCGCGTGCTATTACTCCGCTGCGTCGCTGCGCGGCGGGGCGGCGGCGGTGGCCGTGAGAAACACCAGCCCGTCGTCCTTGCGGCAGATGCCGTAGGTGCCCGCGCTGTTCGACGTCAGCACCTGGGCGGGATCGCCGCACTTCTCGCAGACTAGCGTGCCCGCTGCATTGAAGGCACCGGGCAGGCGGTCCTGCTTGCTGACCAGCGTGCATTGCTGCGCCAGCGGATCGATGCTGACCTTGGCGCCGCAGGAGAAGCAGAACCGCGTCTCCGAATGCTGCTTGCCCTGGTCGATATTCGCCGGGATCTTGCTGGCGCAGACCGGGCAATTCACCGAGACCGCGCGGGTGAATTGCGAGGCGCCGGGCATTCGCAGGAAGATGTTGCCGCTGGTCGAGCGGTGGGCGTGGAAGCGCTGGCCGCAATGCGGGCAGGTCGGCTTAGCGCTGTCGCCCGGCAGCGTGCCGATCTGGAATTCGACCGCCTTCTTGCAAGCCGGGCAGTTCTCGGTCTCGGTCGCCAGCTTTCGTTCCGGCGCCGGGGTGTCGGTGATGCGCGCCTCGATCTGCAGCGTATCGCGCGCCGTCAGCATCTCGATGACGTCGAACGGCAATTGCCGGCCGGTGATCTCGCCGATCTCGTGGGTGACGCCGATCAGATTGTCGATGCACTGCTCGATCTGGGCCAGATACACGGCCGACGGCAGCGACTCGTCGCGGCCGCCTTTGACCGATTTGTGGATCTGGCTGATCGAGGTCTCGAGCTGGCGGGCCAGCACGTTGAGATGTGCAGCGGTGCGCGCTTCAGTAGCGCGCTGGCGGACCGTCCACACCACTGCGAGAGTCGCAAGGCTGGCGCCGCAGATCGCCGAGACCTGGCCCCAGAACCAGATCCAGCCGGACTGCGTGCCGAGCGCGACGCCGAGCAGCATCATGAACAGCCCGGTGCAGGCGGCGATGGTCTCGACCGGATGGGCCGAAAACACTTTCATGAAAGCTTTGCGCAGCACCGCGAATTCCCCGAGCGAATGATGCGGAGAACCTACCGCTAATTGCAAGGCGCCGAAAGCTGGACCTGCGTCGGGGAGTGGGTTTTACCCATGGTTGATGGGGCTTTGTCCGCAAGCAAATCATCGCGAGCAGGCCTGTGGCTTTGACCTCCATCAAGGACGGCGCGGGCTCGCCGCCTGAGACGGCACAAGATTCCGCGCTTACTTCGGAAACGTAGCGATGCCTTCGATCTCGATCAGCATGGCAGGATCCGGCAATGCCACGACGAGGCAGGTGGTGCGCGCCGGATAGGGTGCCGGGCCGAATGCCTGCACATACAGCTTGTTCATCGGCACCACGTCCTGCGCGCGCGTCAGCAGGACATTGACCTTGACGAGATCGCGCAGGCCAGCGCCGGCCTCGCTGAGCACCCGCGTGAAGTTGGTCATCACGCAGCCGAACTGCGCCTCGAAATCGCCGGGCAGGCGGCCGTCCGAATCGAAGCCAGGAATGCCGGAGATGAACAGCAGGTCGCCGGTCCGGGTTGCGAATGACAGCGGCGGCGCCTTGATGTGGGCCGGGGCGGCGAAGTGCTGGATCGGCATGGCGAGGACTCCCTCATGATCGTCGGGGGACGATACGATGTCGTTGCAACGATCCTATCCAAATCGGTTGCGGAGCGGCCAGTCGAAACCGCATGCCATCCTGGCCGGCGCGAGCATTCGCCCGTCCTACCAGCCTTCGCGCAGGTGCTTAGTCCACCTGACCTTTGGTCGTCATGGCCGGGCCTGCCCCCGGCCATCCCTGGGTTCCTTGCCGCAGTGAGGATGCCCGGCACGAGGCCGGGTCTCGCTCATGCGGCAAGCGGAGCGCAACAAGCGCACCGGCGCTTCTGGTCGCCTCAGATATTGGGCCCGCGATTGTAGGAGTCGACCAGCTGATTGTAGTCGCGCAGCAGGCGGGGCGGGGAGCCTTCAACCATCCATCCCGAGCCGGCATTGTTCAGCATCATCTTCTCGCCGCTCGAATAGGCCGTCTTGTCGCGCAGACGGCGCATCAGTTGCTTGGCGGTGACGAGGAAGGATTTGGCGTTGGACATGAACATCGAGCCGATCTTCATGTTGCGCTCGCCTTCGGTGAACGGCTCGTTGGCCGCGACGGTCTTCTCATAGGCGCCGACCGCCTCCGTCAGCGCAGCGAGATCGGGCTTGTCGGTGTTGACCGCGCGCACGACGCGCTTGGCGTCGATCATCGTCGCCTCGACCTGATAGCGAGCCTTGCGGCCTTCGCTGCGTTCGATTTCGGCAAGCTTCTCGGCCGACTGACGATCCTTGATGGTTTCGACGCCGCTGCGCAATTTGCGGTCGGCGTCCGCGAACGTGTCCCAGGCGGCGACGAGGCGCGGGTGCAGCGCCTTGCCCTTCGCCATCTTGTCGTCCTTGTAGTCCTGCTGCGTGTAGTAGTCGTCGGTTTCCTTCAGCAGCGGCTCGAGCTTGCCGACGGCGTCCGCATAAGCCGAAGCGGCGGCTTCGAGGTCGGCCTCGTGCGGCTCCAGCGCGTTGGCTTTCTCGACGGACGCGCGGCAGTCCTTGGTTTCGTAGATCGTGTAGGTGCCGTAGATGATCCGTTCCTTGCCGGTCGGGCCGCTCTTGGCGGCCCATGAGAAGTAGCGCTCGCGGGCATCGAAGGCGCGGCCGGACAGCCGGTTCAGGCAGCCGATATAGGCGTTGAGTTTCTCGGTCAGAGCGTCGGGTGCTGCAGCCGTGGGGGCCGCGAGCGCAGGCGCCACGACGACGAGGCTCAGGAGGCTGCCGACAAGCAACCTGACGGCGGATCGGCGGGTGGCAACCATTCAATTCTCCTTTTGGTCTGCATTGCAAAGCGTTGCGCTTCGTTGTCGGTGCGAGCGGTGTTCCGGTTCAGTGACCGGCCGCACCCTCGGTGCAGCCTCGCCTCGCCGGCTTCGCCGCGTGGACGCCCGAATCGCGTTGGGCAGTGCTAGACCGGAAAGATGAAGCCCGTAAGGGCAGCGACCGACGAAAGGGGAGCAGAATGCGGAGATTGCTGGGGACCATGGTGGCGGTGCTGATCGGCGTCGTGGCCATCACCGCTTCGGCGCGTGCCGACGAGGGACGGATTGCGCTGACCATCTTCAAGGGCGGCTGGGTGATCGGTGGTTCGGGCGGATCGGGCACGCTGGTGTTCAAGGGACGGCGCTATCCGCTGTCGATCGGCGGATTGTCCTACGGCCTGGTGTTCGGCGGATCGAAGGCCGACCTTGTGGGCCGCGTCAGCAACATCCGCTCGCCGCGCGACGTCGCGGGCGTCTACGGCGCGGCGGGCGCTGGGGCTGCGATCGGTGTCGGCGCGCGTGCCATCCTGCTGCGCAACGAGAAGGGCGCCGTCCTCGAACTGTCGGGCCGCCAGGTCGGCCTGATTGCCGACCTCGACCTCAGCGGCCTCGCGATCGGCCTGCAATAGTTCGGCCGCGGCCGGACGACGGATCGCGCGGATGCAGCATCCGGCGCGGGCGATCCGTCGCGCCGTGAACGCAGGGCGGTGCGCAGGTCGGCATTGGATGAAATAGCTCCGCGAGGCGGGCATCCTGCAAGGCGAGCGCATCGTACAGCGCGAAGACCTCGGCGGCGCGCGGCGTGCCGATCACCTCGTCGCGGGCCAGAGCGTGGGCCGCGAGTGACGACGTGGCTCTGTCCGGCGGCGGATCCTGCACCATTACGGCCGCACCGTTCGGGCCGATGAAGTGGTGCAGCCGCACGGCGACCCGGTCGGCGGCGCTGGCGCCGTCACCCCATTTGCCGATGATCAGGTCGATTTCGGCACCGAGCGTGTCGATGTGACCGACCGTCCAATGCACCACATAGCTGGCCAGGACGACCTCCGCTTTGCTGATCGTGCCCGACACGATGCGTGTGAAGTGCCCGCAGCACTCGCAGCGGCCGGTGGTCCGCTCATCGTCCGGCTCGACAAGGAAATCCGCGACGACCTCGCTCATTGCGCTGCTCCGGGCGCGGCAGCGCAGTCGAGGCCGAAGCGCTCCTGCGCGATGCGGAGATCGTCCGGCGCGGATGCAAGCAGGGCGCAGAGCGTCGCATTGCCGAACATGCGGTCGCCTTCGAGATAGAGCCAGTCGGCGATGTCCTCACGTCTGAACGGCAAAAAAGAACCACGCTTCAGACCCGGGACCAGACGCGGTTCGTTGTCGACAAGGCCGATGAAATCGTCGCCGACATTGGCGAAATTGGTGACCCAAAGAAACTCGCTGCGGCCGTCGAGCAGCAGCAATTCGACCTTCAGTGCGAAGCTGCGCTGATTGATCCGCGGGTGCGCGGCCTTGGCGAGAAAACCGGGGAGGGTAGCCCGCGCCTTGGCGATCGCTGCCTTCATCGCCGGATCGTCGTCCGGGACGAAATGAAGTTCGTCCCGCTGCACGCGCTCAAGGAACGAGGCGGATCCAGCGGGGGCGGCCCATAACGACAAAACGATCAGTCCGAGCAGCAACGAACGGCGCGCCATGTCGCCCCCCTGAAATACGCAAAGCAAAATCGACAACGATGGCGTCGATGATGTTCTTGATATGTTCTGTCGGTCAAGTCGGTGTCCCACCGGACAGGCCGGAGTTGCCTCACCGGCTGTAGCT
>NZ_JBMDXE010000155.1:0-11061 GCF_048594845.1 Rhodopseudomonas sp.
GGTGCCGAGGGTTTGCAGCACGGTGGAGGCGATTTCGAAGCTGGCTTCGAGCACTTCGCGGATCACGTCGGTGGCGCCCAGCTTGAACAGCCGGCGGGCGTGTTCGGCGTCGCGGGCGCGGACGATGACCGGCAGATCCGGGCGCTCGGCGCGGGCGGCGGCGACGACGTGTTCGGCAGCAGTCGCGTCATGCATCGTCACCACCAGCGCGGGCGCTTCGGCGAGGCCGCATTTGCGTAGGAAGGCACGCTGCGTGGCGTCGCCATAGACCAGATTGTGGCCGGCGCGGCGCGCTCGCACCACCGCTTCCGGATCGATCTCGATGCCGATGAACGGCTTCTCCTGCTTGTTCAGGATGTCGCCGAGGATGCGGCCGACGCGGCCATAGCCGACGACGATGATGCGACCTTCCACCGCCGGGCCGGGATCGGCGTGGCCGGCCGCGAGCGCGCTGGCGTTGCGCACGCGCGTGCTGGCCTTGCGCGACAGCCGCGCCAGATACGGCGTCAGCATCATTGTGCCGGACGATACCAGCAGCATGAACTGCTCGACCTCGTGGGTGACCAGCCCGCTCGAACTGGCGAGGCCGAGCACCAGGAAAGCGAACTCACCGCCGCCGGCGAGCAGCAGGCTGGCTTCCGCCACCACCGGCCAGGACAGCCCGAACGCGCGCGTCAGCCCGGCGACCAGCACAGCTTTCAGCGCCACCATGCCGACTACCGACGCCGCCACCATCATCGGATAGCGTGCGACTTCGGCGACGTCGATCCGCATCCCGACCGAGATGAAGAACAACCCGAGCAGCATGCCCTTGAATGGCTCGATATCGACTTCGACCTGACGGCGAAACTCCGTCTCGGCCAGCACCAGCCCGGCCAGGAAGGCGCCGAGCGCCATCGACAGGCCGGCGACGTGTGTCAGCAGCGAGGTGCCGACCACCACGAACAGAATGGTGGCCATGAACAGCTCGCGGTTGCGGGTGTGCGCGACCAGCCGGAACAGCCGGCGCAGCACCAGCCGGCCGAAACCGACGATCACCAGGATCGCGGCGACGGCCTGGATCAACGCCATGCTCAGGCCGAACCACACCGACGCCGTTGCGCCGCTGCCCTGCGCGGCGTCGCCGTGCGTTTGTCCGAGCACCACGATCAGAAACAGGATCGGCACCACGGCGAGATCCTGCGCCAGCAGCACCGCGAAGATGGCGCGTCCGGTCTGCGTGGCCAGCCGCTTCTGCTCGGCGAGCAGCTGCAGCACGATCGCGGTCGACGACAGCGCCAGGCAGGCGCCGATCACGAGGCCCGCCTCGACCGTGTTGCCGAAGCCGATGGCGATGCCGGCGATCGCCGCGGTGGTCAGCACCACCTGCAGCATGCCCAGGCCGAACACCAGCCGGCGCATCGTCCAGAGGCGGTCGAACGACAGCTCGAGCCCAATGGTGAACAGCAGAAAGGCGACGCCGAGTTCGGCGAGCCGGTCGACCGCGTCCTGCGACGTGATGGTGATCGCCTCGAGCCATGGGATGCCGGTGCCGATCCGGCCGAGGCTATAGGGGCCGAGCACAAGGCCCGCGACGAGAAAGCCGAGCACCGGGCTGATGCGCAGCCGCGCCATCAGCGGAATCACCACGCCGGCGGTGCCGAGAAACACCAGGGCTTCACGGTAGACGCCGATATCGCTTGCAGTTGTCATTTTGATTCCAGATCACGCGGCGGCCAGCGCCGCGCGGGGCTCGATCAAATTCGGGCGTAGCTGCGTCAATACATCGCAACGGGCCGCGAGGCGAAGCGATAGGACCGAGCCGGTCAGGCCGGCAGCGAGCGCGGCCCGAACAGGATCACGCTCATGCCCACGAGGCAGATCGCGGCGCCGACCACGTCCCACGCGTCGGGCCGGTTGCCTTCCATCGCCCAGCCCCACAGCAGCGCGCTGGCGATGTAGATGCCGCCATAGGCTGCGTAGGCGCGCCCTGCCAGCGGACTGTCGGCGAGCGTCAGCAGATAAGCGAACACCGCAAGCGCCATCATGCCGGGGATCAGCCACAGCGCGGATTTGTCCAGCCGCAGCCACGCCCAGAACGCAAAACACCCGGCGATCTCCATCACCGCGGCGGCAACGAAGGTGAGGAGTGAGGTCATGGGGAGAGCCTTCGAACGACGGGGAGAATAGGTGCGCAGCATAAGGGGCGAAGCGCTGAGAAAGCAGTCGAGCAGGCAAAGAAAAAGGCGCGGAGAGCATCCGCGCCTTTGAACGTTGCGATGTAGGCCCGATCAGGCGGCCTTGGTTTCGCTCATCGCCTTGTTGAGGTTCTGCGCGACCTTGTCGAGGAAGCCTTCGGTCGACAGCCAGCGCTGGTCGGCGCCGACCAGCAGCGCGAGGTCCTTGGTCATCGCGCCGGCGTCGACGGTCTCGACGCAGACCTTCTCCAGCGTGTCGGCGAAGCGGGCCAGCTCTTCGTTGCTGTCGAGCTTGGCGCGATGCGCGAGGCCGCGGGTCCAGGCGAAGATCGAGGCGATCGAGTTCGTCGAGGTCGCCTTGCCCTTCTGGTGCTCGCGATAGTGGCGGGTGACGGTGCCGTGGGCGGCTTCGGCTTCCACCGTCTTGCCGTCCGGGGTCATCAGCACCGAGGTCATCAGGCCGAGCGAGCCGTAGCCCTGTGCCACGGTGTCGGACTGCACGTCGCCGTCGTAGTTCTTACAGGCCCAGACGTAGCCGCCCGACCACTTCAGCGCCGACGCGACCATGTCGTCGATCAGGCGGTGCTCGTAGGTCAGGCCCTTGGCGTCGTATTCCTTCTTGAACTCGGCGTCGAAGATCTCCTGGAAGATGTCCTTGAAGCGACCATCATAGACTTTCATGATGGTGTTCTTGGTCGACAGGTAGACCGGGTAGTTCCGCATCAGGCCGTAGTTCAGCGACGCGCGGGCGAAGTCCTTGATCGACTCGTCGAGGTTGTACATCGACATCGCGACGCCGGCGCCGGGCGCCTGGAACACTTCCCGCTCGATCACGGTGCCGTCCTCGCCGACGAACTTCATCGTCAGCGTGCCCTTGCCGGGGAACTTGATGTCGGTCGCGCGATACTGGTCGCCGTAAGCGTGGCGGCCGATCACGATCGGCTTGGTCCAGCCCGGCACCAGCCGCGGCACGTTCTTGCAGATGATCGGCTCGCGGAAGATCACGCCGCCCAGGATGTTGCGGATCGTGCCGTTCGGCGACTTCCACATGTTCTTGAGGCCGAATTCCTTCACCCGCGCTTCGTCCGGGGTGATGGTGGCGCACTTCACGCCGACGCCGACCTGCTTGATGGCGTTCGCCGCATCGATGGTGACCTGATCGTCGGTCGCGTCGCGGTGCTCCATCCCGAGGTCGAAATACATCAGCTCGACATCAAGGAACGGCGTGATGAGCTTGTCCTTGATCATCTGCCAGATGATGCGGGTCATCTCGTCGCCGTCGAGTTCTACGACGGGATTCTTCACCTTGATTTTCGCCATGCGGGATCGGGCCTTCTTTGGGGACAGCGCTTCGTTCTGGGCGGGATTGGGCTTGAGCCGCGCCCGCTATAGCACTGCCCGGCGCGCACTGGAAAGCTGAATGGGCGGGCAATTGCGCAGGATTCGCAACGTTCCAGCGCATGGCGGAAGGGCTCGCGGCACAATGGTCCGGCGGCCTTCGCGGCGGCTCCTGCTCACGCGTCGGATGAGCCGGAACCTCAAGTTCTTAACGAACCGTCAATTCTCTTCGTAAACACATTATTTCGCTTGAGAAAACGCGCCGGCCTTGGCACCAGCAGGGGCGCGGAACGGCGCCGGCACGGCCGCCTTGTTCAAGCTCCGCTATAATCTCAACGCAGCTCTGGCCGCCGACCTCGTGCGACACCGGGGCGGTTCATCCGAAAGCTCAACCATGGCCGGTTCAGGCACCGATAAATCCAAGCCCGCGGTGGACCTCGACGGGCCTGTTGTGATTCTGGTTGAACCGCAGCTCGGCGAGAACATCGGGATGTGCGCGCGGGCCATGGGTAATTTCGGCCTGAAGCGTTTACGTCTGGTAAAGCCGCGCGACGGCTGGCCGAATATCGCCGCGACGCGCGCCTCGGCGGGCGCCGACCACATCCTCGACGCGGTCGAGCTGTTCGACAGCGTCGAGGCCGCGGTGGCCGATTGCGCGCTGCTGTTCGCCACCACCGCGCGCGCCCACGACCAGGCCAAGCCGGTGGTCGGGCCGGAAGCCGCCGCTCAGGAGATCGTCGCGTCGTCCGCGACCGGCGTCACCGCGGGCATCATGTTCGGCCGGGAGCGGCACGGCCTCGAGAACGACGAGGTCGCGCTCGCCAATCGCATCGTCACCTTCCCGGTCAATCCGGCCTTCGCCTCGCTGAACCTGGCGCAGGCGGTGCTGCTGATGGGCTACGAATGGTTCAAGCACGCCACCGCCGGCGCGCTGCCGTTCGCGATGCCGGAGCGGTCCGAGCCGGCGTCGCAGCACCAGATGCAGGCGTTCTTCGACAACCTCGTCGCCGAGCTCGACCGCGTCGAGTTCCTTCGCCCGCCGGAGAAGCGCGACACCATGCTGGTGAACCTGCGCAACATCTTCACCCGGATGGATCCGACCCGGCAGGACATCCACACCCTGCACGGCGCCATCATGGCGATCGCCGAGGGCCGCAAGGGCCCGGCCAAGGGCGGGGTGCTCGACGGCGAACAGGCGACGCGGCTGCGCGCGCTGCTGGCCGAACGTGCGGCCGGCGGCGCTGCGGACGCCGACGGCGGCTCGCTGCGGGGCCTCGCACGGCTGCTCCGCCGCAACCCGACCGATGCCGAGCGGCTGCTCTGGGAGAAACTGCGCAGCGACCGCCGCTTCGCCGGCAACTTCAAGCGCCAGACGCCGGTCGGCCGCCACATCCCCGATTTCGTCTCCTTCACCCGCCGCCTGGTCATCGAACTGATCCACCCGGACGAAGGCGAGGCCGTCGCGGCCGACCGCGCCGCGCGCAAAACCTGGCTCGAGGAACGCGACTACAGGGTGGTGTGGGTGACCGCCGACGAGGTCACGGCGGACATTGCGGCGGTGCTGGGGCGGCTCGATGCGGTGATGGCCGGGTAGGCTCACCACGGGTTAAGCATGCCGCGGGTCCCCTTGCGGGTTCCCGCAACCGCGCCGCATTGGCGACGTATTTGTCCGCGCAATGCGCTTGCCGCGATGGAAAAGCCTCTGTGAGAGGGGCGCTCGCACGGGCGCCACACGAGCCGACCTGATGCACGACATGGTAGATCGCGGAGCCCGCGGACCCGAGCAGCCGGACCTGTCCGATCCGTCCTGCGCGGCGACCGGCAGCGAGAACGAAACCGCGCTGCTCGCCAAATACGCGATCGACCGGATCGCCGACATGATCATCTGGCTCGACGAGCACGGGCGGGTGATGTTCGTCAACGCGGCGGCGACCAAGCTGCTCGGCTACTCGCAGGCCGAATTCCTGTCGATGACGGTGCTGGACCTCGATCCGCTGTTCGACGCGGAGATCTGGGCGGCGCATTGGCGCGACGTGGAAACCAGGGGCTCGTTCACCATCGAGACCGTCAACCGCACCAAGGACGGCCTCGACATCGCCGTCGAGGTCACGGTCAATTTCGTAGAATGCCTCGGTCGCAAGATGAACTGCTCGGTGGTCCGCGACATCACCGAGCGCAAGCGCGCGGCCGAGCAGCTCGCCGAGATGCACCACAAGCTGCTTCAGGCGACCCTCACCGACGAACTAACGGCGATCGCCAACCGCCGGCATTTCGACAGCGTGCTCTCCACCAGCTACGTCAAACATATCAGAACCGGCGCGCCGTTGTCGCTGGTGCTGATCGACATCGATCACTTCAAGGCCTTCAACGATCACTACGGACATCTGCAGGGCGATCGATGCCTGCAGCGCGTCGCCGAAGTGATCGACCAGCGGATGTTCAGGCCGTCCGACCTCGCCGCGCGCTGGGGCGGGGAGGAGTTCGTCTGCATCTTGCCGGACACCGACGAAGCCGGCGCGCTGGTGGTGGCGCAGTCGCTGCGCGCCGCCATCCTGGACCTCGCCATTCCGCACGACGCATCGCCGATCGCCGGTGTCGTCACCGCGAGCTTCGGCGTCGTCACCGCGACCTGCCAGCCTGGCGGCGCGGCGCAAAGCCTGTTCGAAGCAGCGGACGCGGCGCTCTACGCGGCCAAGCACCACGGGCGAAACCGCATCGTGCAGGCCGCCGCGCTCGATTGAGGCGCGCGGCCTGCGCCGATTGACTTGCGCCATGCCGCACGATTGTCTGGCCAGCAACCACACCATATCCAAAACAGGGGAGGGACCATGCGACAGCTCTCGATGACTCGCGCCGGCATCGGCGCCGCGCTGCTGATGGTGATCGCTGCAACCGGCGGCACTGCGGCGCGCGCCGACGACGTTGCCGGCACCTGGCTGCGCGACACCGGCGCCTCCAAGGTGAAGTTCGCGCCCTGCGGCGGCGCGCTGTGCGGCACGCTGGTGTGGATCAAGCCCGGCGTCGAGACGCCGGCCAAAGTCGGCCAGAAGGTGTTCTTCGACATGAAGCCCACCGGCCCGGACGCCTGGAGCGGCAGCGCCTTCAATCCGGAAGACGGCAAGACGTATTCGGGCAAGATGAGCCTCGCCGGCGGCACTCTGACCACGCAGGGCTGCGCGATGGGCGGCCTGATCTGCAAATCCTCGACCTGGACGCGGAGCAACTGAGCGGCGGCGCACCATCGCGGTCCGGAAGCCGGGCTTGCCCCGGTCGGGCGCTCGTCCGAAGCTTCGCCGGCCAGCCGGTGCCCGGATGCAGCGAAGCGAAATTCGGGGTCGCGCGTTGATAGGGGCGTGCGTGGCGCCGTCGCGCCTGCGCGGCGACCCGCCGCACGCCCATCGCCTTTACGACGGAGTACCCCTGTGAGCGTCGCCTTCACCAAGGAAGACAGTGCCGCGACCGCATCGGAAACGATGCTGCCCGACCGTCCGATTTCCGAGCACCCCAATCTCGTCACCGCCGCCGGCCTGGCCGCGCTGGAAGCGCAGCTCGCCGAGGCGCGCGCCGGCGTCGAGGCCGTTGCCGCCATCGAGGACGTCAATGAGCGCCGGCAGGCGGAGGCGATCCCCGCGCGCGACCTGCGCTACTTCGACATCCGCGTCCGCAGTGCGCAACTGATGCCCGAGCCGGAGAGTAACGACGTCGTCGCCTTCGGCAGCACCGTCACTTTCCGTCGCCCCGACGGCCGCGTCCAAACCTATCGCATCGTCGGCGAAGACGAAGCCGACCCCAAGCAAGGCACGATCTCGTTCGCCTCGCCGGTGGCAAGGCTGCTGATGGGCAAAGAGGTCGGCGACGTGGTGGGCAAGGGGGCGCAGGAGCTGGAGGTCGTGGAGATCGGGTGAGGCGGCTCAGCGCCCTGTAGCCCGGGCGAGCGCAGCGACCCCGGGGTGATGCTCACCCCGCATCTCGCTGCGCTCAAGCAGGCTGCGGCGCTCTGGATCGCGTGCGTTAACACTTCTGCCGTCCCACAGAGACCCGGACAAACATTCCGCGCCCAGAGTTAGTAGCATCGCCCAGCATGCCCACCCGAGATGCAGCAGGGGTGCTCTCGCGGCGCCCGATTCGCTGTGATTCGTCGATGGTTTGTTCCGCCTGCGTTCAATGTCTTAACGCGGCCTCGATCGCGTGTCTCATGCTGACACACCCACCCGATCCGACGAGCAAAGCGCCCGCGGGGCGATGCACCGAGCCGCAGGCGGCTGCGCTCCGTGCCTGCTCACGAACGTTAACGGTTGTCGCCGGTGATGAAGCGCTAAACTAATTACGGCCTCCAATCTCTCGTAGGTCCGGTTGCTCACGGGCGCGAGATGCAGCGCGCCACCACCCGGCGCCTCCGATTCGCTGTGATTCGTCACCGGTTTGTTCCTCCCGCGTTCCGAGCGTTAACGTCGGCGCAATCCGGCGTCACAGAGTGGGACAGTTGGCGGGCCGCGGCAGCTCGGCCCGACGATCCGCCGCGATGTCACATGCAACGATCGCCGATCGTCCTGCTCGCAGGGCGGATGCGGCATCGCCCGGCCATGCTAGCCTGTCCGAAAATCAGGGAGACCGCCGATGACCACCACCGCGCAGAAGCGCGCCGCGTTTCGCCAGCTGCATCAATCGGGCTGCTTCGTGCTGCCCAACCCATGGGACATCGGCTCGGCGCGGCTGCTGCAGCATCTCGGCTTCCAGGCGCTGGCCTCGACCAGCTCCGGCTTCGCCTGGTCGATCGGCCGCGCCGACAATCAGGTCGCCCGTGACGACGTGCTGGCGCATCTGACCGCGCTGTGCGCCGCCACCGATCTGCCGGTCAACGCCGATTTCGAGAGCGGCTTCGCTGATGACCCGGACGGCGTCGCCGCCAACGTCACCCGCGCGGTGGCGACCGGCATCGCCGGCCTGTCGATCGAGAACGCCACCGGCGACAAGGCGCGCCCGCTCTACGACGACGCCCTCGGCGTCGCCCGCATCCAGGCGGCGCGCGCCGCGATCGACGCCACCGGTGAGGACGTGGTGCTGGTGGCGCGTTGCGAAGGTTTTCTGTGGGGCGAGCGCGACCTGTCGAAGACGGCCGCGCGGCTGGTGGCATTCGCCGACGCCGGCGCCGACTGCCTGTACGCGCCCGGCATCTCGACCGAAGCCGAGATCACCACGCTGGTGCAGGCCGTCGCGCCGAAGCCGCTCAACGTCCTCACGGTGCAGCCCGCCACCATGACCGTCGCCAACCTCGCCGCCCTCGGCGTCCGCCGCATCAGCGTCGGCGGCGCACTGGCGCGCGCCGCGTGGGGAGGCTTCCTGACCGCCGCGCGCGAGATCGCCGAGCAGGGGACGTTTACGGCGCTGGCGGGGACGGCGAAGGGGGCGGAGTTGAATGGGGTGTTTGGGGGGAAGTGATCAGTAAAAGATCGGAAAACTGCGTTGGCGCTTCATTCTAAGGATGTCGCCGGGTTTGATTGTGTTAGGGCGCTTTCGTTCGCCGCCTTGCTCCGTAACGATCTCCAAGTCTGGATTTTCGATGATTACGGCATGGACATCGTCTGTGTGTGCCGGCGTGGAATTGTAAATGCTGCTGTAAAATTCACCAACTGGCACTGCGTCGCCGAAGCTCGTAACCAATCGCGGAATGTCGTTGTGAAGCTGCTGTTTGGCATCTTCGCGTCCAGGGGGATCGAATAGGTAGAGCGCGCCGTCGTGCGAGGGATCATAAGATAGCATATGTAGGCCGGAGCGCCCGAAATGTGCCTGCATAGTGGCGTTCTCATGTAGCACATTGTTGTATTCTTGTCGGGCTCGATAGTTGTTAGCGAAGTGAATGAACCAGTATCGCCAGCCATCTGGATTGTTGATCGAGAAAGGGCTGACATAAGCAGCGCACCTGTTGAACGAATTGAATACGATGCGTTCGGCGGCTCCCAACCATTCTTTGTTGTTCTTGACGCCGTCAAGGTTGTTTAGGTCATCCTCGGTAAGTCCGAAGGGTCTGAGTTGCTTGCTTAATTGTGCTCGATCCGTCCGTTGCAAGAATGCGAGAAGTGACGTGATCATAAACGTATAAAAAATTTCGGCCGACGTGAACGATTTGCAGATATCAGTAATGGTTTCGTATTCAACGTGGCTAGTGCCACACTGGTCCAGATTGAAAATCACGCTGCGGTAGTTTCCGCGCTCGATGAGGCTCTTAATGGCTGGATAGATAGACTCGAACCGGTCACTGTAATATTCTGCTCTCAGGTGTAGTCGCGGGATCGTGTCTTTCGATGCTGCAATTAGTGGCTCAGCTCTCATCTTTAGGAGATCAATTGCATCTGGGTCAAAATCATTGAAGATTAGCAGGCACTCGATATCGATCGGCGACATGCCTTCTGCCGCGCGTTTAATATTGAATGCTTCGGTGGCTCGCTGAAGCTCTTGGATGAAAATCAACGGCGATCCCGGGGCACCGCAATTATATGCGCCAGCACCAGCAAATCCGTCCACAATCGCAATTCGGAAGCGTGACTGCTGTGGTCGCTGGCAGCGGACGGCCAGATAGCGCGCAAAATATTGTCGAACAATCTTGTGTTTGCGGCGCGAATGTTCTTCCAGCTCAGCGCCAGCCTTCCACTCATAGGGTTTTCCGACCATCTTTCCCCAGTGTAGTTGAGTGCCCGACTACGCGCCCAATGCTAGCGCGGTCTTGGGCATTTCATCCCACTCGCGACCTCGATATTCGCGGCCATTGTCTTTCTTGGAGCGACGCTTGTTATCTTTGCCCCATGTGCCCCACTGCTTAAAGAAAAATGCGGTTTTGTGTAGCTGGCATTGGTCGTAGATGTCGTCAATCCAAGCTTCTTTGACGGGCCTTGCCTCCCGGCCGCTTTCGCCTCCAACGATGGCCCAATCAATCCCGTTCAGGTCGACACGTCCGACAGGAGCGATTAGGGGCTCAAAGGAGATGAAGCGTATGGCGGCAGGAACAGTTCGCAAATAATCAATGCGTCCTGTCACGTCACCGCTTTCAACGCTCGTTCCCAGCCACACATTCGGCAGCGCTTCGGGAACTTTAGAACGAAGCAGCGCGCCCATTCGTTCAGGGCGTTTGGTCAGTATTTGATAGTTGTGGCGCGGCGTTTCGCGCATTACGTCCCATACGCGGAGGATAAAATCGTCGCTCACTCGTTCATGAAATAGGTCGCTCATTGAATTGACGAATATCTTCCGGGGCTTTTTCCAGCGCACTGGAAGGTCCAGCGCGTCGTGGTCCTCGCGAACGACGCCATTCCAGATCGTTCGCCTTCCGCTCTTTCGAGTAAGTCCTTTGTACTTAGCTATGTTCATAGCCTGAAGGCGGCGAGCCATTTCCATGGCATAGCAATTTGTGCAGCCAGCGCTAACGATCGTGCAGCCCGCAACCGGATTCCAAGTCGCGTCCGTCCACTCGATAGATGTGTCAGCCATTGATTTCTCCGGCGCGGAGATTGATCGCCAACCGTTAATGAAGGTGAACTATCGTACATGATTT
>NZ_JBMDXE010000156.1:0-3848 GCF_048594845.1 Rhodopseudomonas sp.
ACGCGTTGTACGCGGTCAGCACCATGTTGCGCGCCTCGGGCCAGGCGATCGTGCCGGTGGCGGCGAACGGCAGCGGCGCATTGCGGTCCCAGAAATCCAGCTCCTCGCGGCCGAACCATTTCGCCTTCAGGCGATAGTAGCGATGCGACAGGCGCGGATAGGCCTCGCGCACCGCGGCGACGAGGGCATCGACCACCTCGCGTTCGACGCGGTTGGCAAGGTGGCGGCTGTCGGCGATGTCCTTGAAACCGCGCCAGCGGTCGGAAATGTCCTTGTCCTTGGCGAGCGTGTTGGTGATCAGCGCGAAGGTTCGCTCATTGGCCTTGAAGGTCTTGGCCAACGCTTCAGCCGCCGTCTTGCGAGTCGCGGGTGTGCGATCCTGCAGCATGTTCAGCGTCGGCTCGATTGCCAGCTCCTTGGCCCCGACCTTGAAGCGCAGCGCCGAGATGGTCTGGTCGAACAGCCGGTTGAAGGCGCCGTAACCGGTCTGCGACTTCTCGTGAAACAGTTGCTCGACGCGGTCCTCGAGCTGATACGGCTTGTCCTTGCGCAAATCCTCGATCCATGGCCGGTAGTAGCCGAGCTCCGGCGTCTGCATCGCCTGCTCCAGCACCGCATCGTCGACGCGGTTGAGCTCGAGCGTGAAGAACAGCAGATGGATCGAGGCCGCGGTCAGCCGTTCGGAGACGTCGCCGTAGAATTTCGACTTCACCGGATCGACGCTGTCGCCGGCATGCACCAGCCCGGCGTAAGAGCCGAGGCGGCCGGCGAGATCCTCGATCGCCTCGTAGCGCTTCACCGCGCCGGCGAGCCAGGCGCCGCCGCCGTCCCTCGCGGTCTCCTCGGCGAGCTTGCCCTTGTAGTCGGCCTCGAACGAGGCGCAGTCGGCGTCGAGCTTGTCGAGATCGACGGCGACTTCCGGCGCATCGATCGCCGGATAGAGATCGGCCAGATTCCACTCCGGCAGCTTCGCCGCCTTCGGCGCTACTGGCGCCCTTGAAGGCTTGGCGGCGGCCTTGCCGGCCGGGAGCTTGCGGACAGCCGCCTTGCCGATGGTCTTCGCGGCCCCCTTGAGCGCCTTCTTGGTCGCGCCCGGCTTGGCGGCGCTCTTGGCCGCTGGCTTGGCTGCTGTTTTGGCGGAGGATTTTGCGGCAGGCTTGGCGACGCGGCGGGTGGCTGATTTCGACATGGAAACTTTCGTCAACGGCTTCAATGGCTTTGCAAAACGCTACTCGCGAAGACGTGGCCTTCGCAAGCGGCTCTTTCAAGGCGGGTTCCATCGAACCTGAGAACCGCGAACGCGATACCGTCCTGCGACAAGGCGGCGCGCCCTGCGGCGCTTGAACGCAGCCCGCGCGACCACTACGACTCACCACACCCATTCGTCCTGGACCGGGCCCCTCTGGCAGTTCGCCTGAACTGTGATGTCGGACTGGACGTTCACACAGAGAGGCCCCGATGAACGAACTGCTCGCCATTTTTACGCCCGACGGTCTTGCCGCGCTCGCCCAGGTCATCATGATCGACCTGGTGCTCGCCGGCGACAACGCCGTGGTGATCGGCCTCGCCGCCGCCGGCCTACCGAAAGAACAGCGCGGCAAGGCGATCCTGATCGGCATCATCGCCGCCACCGTGCTGCGTATCGCTTTCGCCAGCGTTACCGTACAGCTGCTGCAGATCCTCGGCCTGCTGCTGGCCGGCGGCGTTTTGCTGCTGTGGGTGTGCTGGAAGATGTGGCGCGAGCTGCGCACCGAGCATCCGAGCGACGAGGACATCGAGGCCGGCACCGCCGCGGCGCCGACCAAGACGCTGGGCCAGGCGGTGTGGCAGATCACGCTGGCCGACGTGTCGATGTCGCTCGACAACGTGCTCGCCGTCGCCGGCGCCGCGCGCGAACATCCGATCATCCTGGTGTTCGGCCTCGCCTTGTCGATCGCCCTGATGGGCCTCGCCGCCAGCTTCATCGCCCGGCTGCTGCACAAGCACCGCTGGATCGCCTATGTGGGCCTCGCCATCATCCTGTATGTGGCCGGCGACATGATCTATCGCGGCGCGCTGGAAGTCTGGCCGCACGCGTCGCCATTTTTGAAACTTTCATGAAGCATTAACGCTTTCGCGCCCATGGTGCACCAATTCGGGACAGTTGAGCCCGGACACATTTGGGTCTGTGAGCGTAGATGGTTGAGCGTGTTTTGATTGCGGACGACGATCCGGTGCAGCGCCGGCTCGTCGAGAACATGGTGCAGAAGTGCGGCTACGAAGCCGTTCTGGTCGACAGCGGCGATGCCGCGATCGCCCTGCTCACTGCGCCGGATGCGGCCGCGATCGATGCCGTGGTGCTCGACCTGGTGATGCCCGGCCTCGACGGCCTCGGCGTGCTCGGCAAGATCCGCGAGCTCGGCCTCAACGTGCCGGTGATCGTGCAGACCGCGCATGGCGGCATCGACAACGTGGTGTCGGCGATGCGCGCCGGCGCCCACGATTTCGTCGTCAAGCCGGTCGGCATCGAGCGGCTGCAGGTCAGCCTGCGCAACGCGCTGAATGCCAGCGCCATGAAGGGCGAGCTGCAGCGTATCCGGCACAGCCGCGATGGCGTGCTGACATTCTCCGACATCATCACCCGCAGCGATTCGATGGCTACGGTGCTGCGCGCCGCCGAGAAAGCGGCCGGCTCCTCGATCCCGGTGCTGATCGAAGGCGAGTCCGGCGTCGGCAAGGAGATGTTCGCCCGCGCCATCCACGGCTCAAGCGACCGCCGCGCCAAGCCGTTCGTCGCGGTGAACTGCGGCGCGATCCCCGACAATCTCGTCGAGTCGATCCTGTTCGGCCACGAGAAGGGTGCTTTCACCGGCGCCACCGACCGCCACATCGGCAAGTTCGTCGAAGCCTCCGGCGGCACGCTGTTCCTCGACGAAGTCAGCGAGTTGCCGCTGGCCGCACAGGTCAAGCTGCTGCGCGCGCTGCAGGAAGGCGCGGTCGAAGCCGTTGGCGGACGCAAGCCGCAGAAGGTCGATGTCCGCATCATCTCGGCCACCAATCGCCGGTTGCTCGACCGGGTCAAGGCCGGGCAATTCCGCGAAGACCTGTTCTATCGCCTGCACGTACTGCCGCTGACGGTGCCGCCGCTGCGCACGCGGCGCGAGGACATCGCACCGCTGCTGCGTCACTTCCTGGTGCGGTTCTGCGCCGAGGAAAATCGCAGCATCGGCGGCATCAGCGGCGAGGCGATGGCACGGCTCGCCCAGCTCGACTGGCCCGGCAATATCCGCCAGCTCGAAAACGCCGTGTACCGCGCCGTGGTGATGAGCGAGAGCGATCAGCTCGGCCTCGACGATTTCCCGCTCGCCAGCGCGCCGTCCACCGTTCCGACCGGCGAAGCCGACGGCGAGCCGCTGATCCTCGATCCGCCCACGTCGGCGCAATTCGTCGCAGCCAACGAAGTCCCGATCGCGCCGGTCTCGACGCACGGCCAGTTGCCGATGCTGAGCGGCAGCGACGTGAGACCGCTCGATGAGTTGGAAAGCGAGATCATCCGCTTCGCGATTTCGCATTATCGCGGCCAGATGTCGGAAGTTGCGCGGCGCCTGAAGATTGGCCGCTCGACGCTGTACCGAAAGCTCGACGAGATGGAAGCCGCTCGCGCGGCGCAGGCGTCTGCGGCGGCAGACACGCCCTGAGAGAATGTGGCGCGGCGGAGGCAAAGTTTCCTGCCGGAACATTTTGAACCGTTGCGGCGTAGTGACAGACAAAGCGGGCGACCCGTGGCAAAACCGCGTGCAGAGCGGCAAGGTTCTGTACGCCAAGGTGTACGTGGTCAGTTTGTCGTGAATCTACCTGACCGGCGCTGG
>NZ_JBMDXE010000157.1:0-4356 GCF_048594845.1 Rhodopseudomonas sp.
ATCTCGCTGATGCCCGCGCAGCGCGCCAACCCGGGCGCCCAGATTGGCTACACCATCGCCGACACGCTGCCGCCGCGGGATTCCGGCCGCATGGCCGCGCTGTCCGCAAAACAGGTGATCGTGCTGTAGGTGCGCGAGGCCGAGCGCGATCGGCAGTACAGCGAATTCAAGGACCGCATCGGCGAGATCGTCAACGGCGTGGTCAAGCGCGTCGAATATGGCAGCGTGATCGTCGATCTCGGTCGCGGCGAAGCCATCGTGCGGCGTGACGAGATGCTGCCGCGCGAATCCTTCCGCAACGGCGACCGCGTCCGCGCCTATATCTTCGACGTCCGCCGCGAGACCCGCGGGCCGCAGATTTTCCTGTCGCGCACCCATCCGCAGTTCATGGCCAAGCTGTTCGCGCAGGAAGTTCCGGAAATCTACGACGGCATCGTCGAGATCAAGGCGGTGGCCCGCGATCCGGGCTCGCGCGCCAAGATCGGCGTTGTCTCGCGCGACTCGTCGGTCGATCCGGTCGGCGCCTGCGTCGGCATGCGCGGTTCGCGCGTGCAGGCGGTGGTGAACGAGCTGCAGGGCGAGAAGATCGACATCATTCCGTGGTCGCCGGACATCGCCACCTTCGTGGTGAACGCGCTGGCGCCGGCCGAAGTCTCGAAGGTCGTGATCGACGAAGATCGCGAGCGCATCGAGGTTGTGGTTCCGGATACCAATAACCAACTATCCCTCGCGATCGGCCGCCGCGGCCAGAACGTGCGTCTGGCCTCGCAGCTCACCGGCTGGGACATCGACATTCTTACCGAGGCCGAGGAATCCGAGCGCCGTCAGGCCGATTTCGAGAATTCGACCCGGGTGTTCATGGAAGCGCTGAACGTCGACGAAGTGGTCGGCCAGCTGCTTGCCTCCGAAGGTTTCACCTCGGTCGAGGAACTGGCGATGGTCGACAGCCGCGAGCTGGCGTCGATCGAAGGTTTCGACGAAGAGACCGCCGAGGAACTCCAGACGCGTGCGCGCGAATATCTCGACCGTGTCGAGTCGGAGATGGAAGCGCGGCGGCTCGAGCTCGGCGTCGAGGACGCCCTCAAGGACGTGCCGGGCGTCACCTCGAAGATGCTGGTCAAGTTCGGCGAGGGCGACGTCAAGACGGTCGAAGACCTTGCCGGCTGCGCGACCGACGATCTGGTCGGCTGGACCGAACGCAAGGAAGGCGCCGAGCCGGTGAAGTACGCCGGCATTCTCGACGGCGTCGAAATCTCGCGTGAGGACGCCGAGCATCTGATCATGCAGGCCCGCGTCAAGGCCGGCTGGATCACCGAGGAAGAACTCGCCAAGACCACCGGCGAGGACGCGGAAACCGAGGCCGAGGCGGAGTGAGCCGCCATGCCGCGCGATCCGAACCGATGCGTTTGAAGTGATGAAAGGCTTGCCGACCGAATGCTTGCTGCCGCCGATGATGCTGCAGATCTCGACGCGGGACCGCGGACCGGAAAGTCCGCGACCGAGCGGATGTGCGCGGTCACGCGGCAGGTTCGGCCGACATCCGAACTGATCCGGTTCGTGGTCGCGCCCACCGGCGAGGTGGTGGCCGACCTGAAACGGAAATTGCCGGGCCGCGGCCTGTGGGTCACGGCGTCCCGGGAGATGGTCGAGCAGGCGGTGCGCCGCCGGGTGTTCGCCAAAGGTTTTAAACGCGACGTCAAGGTTTCGCCGACGCTGGCTCAGGATATCGAGCGGCTGCTGGTGCAGTCGGTCTGCGACGCGCTGGCGATCGCCGCCAAGGCGCGTCAGGTGGTCTCGGGCTTCGGCAAGGTGGAATCTGCGCTGAAGAGCCGCGAAGCGGTGGCGATGCTGCACGCCGCCGACGGCGCCGCCGATGGAATCCGCAAGCTCGGCGCGGTTTCTCGTCAATTCGACGAGGACGCACCCGGTTCGCGGAAATTTCCCGTCCTCAACGTGCTCACGTCCGAACAATTGGATTTGGCATTGGGGCGGTCAAATGTGATACATGCTGCACTGCTTGCAGGCCCGGCCGGACAAACATTCCTGTCGCGCTGCCAGATTCTGGTCCGATACCGGCTGGCGGATGACGGCAATGCCAATGCGGCTATTGCGGGTGCGGCTGTGGCGGGAACGACGATCAACACGCCGAAAGACGCTGCTGACGACGCCGCTGACGTAAAAGCTGCTGACGAAGTTCGTGCGAATGCGCACGACGTTGAAGGATTGGGACGACTGAATGGTTGATACGAAAACTCCTGGCGACAAGACTCTGACGATGCCGACCAAGACCTTGACGCTCAAGCCGCGCGTCGAGCAGGGGGTCGTGCGCCAGAGCTTCAGCCACGGCCGTAGCAAGCAGGTGGTGGTCGAAAAGCGGGGCAAGCGACGCATCGGCGACGGCGCGCCCGAACCGGCGGCGCCCGAAGTCGCCAAGAAGCCCGCGCCGGCCGCGCCCGCGGCTCCGCCCCCGCCGCGTCAGCAGCCGCGTCCGTCGCCGCAGCAGCAGGCGCGTAGCGGCATGGTGCTGCGCACCCTGACCGAGGACGAGCGCAGCGCCCGCGCCACCGCGCTGGCCGACGCCCGCGTCCGCGAGATCGAGGAGCGCAAGCAGGCCGAGATCGAAGCGGTCCGCCGCGCCGAGCAGGAAAAGATCGAAAAGGCCGAGCGCGAAGCCGCCGAAGCCCGCCGCAAGGCCGAGGAAGAGCGTCACCGCCAGGAAGAAGAAACCAAGCGCAAGGCCGAGACCGAGGCCAAGAAGCGCTTCGGCGAGAGCGAGCCGGCGCGGAAGCCGGCCGACAAGCCCGGCGCCTCCAAGCAGCGCGGCCGCCTGACCCTGGTCACCGCGCTCAATGCCGACGACGTCCGCGAGCGCTCGATCGCCTCGTTCCGCCGCCGCACCCAGCGCCTCAAGGGCCACGCCTCGAACGAGCCGAAAGAAAAGCTGGTGCGTGAAGTCGTCGTTCCGGAAGCCATCTCGATCCAGGAACTCGCCAACCGCATGTCGGAGCGAGCCGTGGACGTCATCCGCATGCTGATGAAGCAAGGCGCGATGCACAAGATCAACGACGTCATCGACGCCGACACCGCGCAGCTGATCGCCGAAGAACTCGGCCACACCGTCAAGCGCGTCGCCGCGTCCGACGTGGAAGAGGGCCTGTTCGACGTCGTCGACGATTCGACCGACACCGAGCCGCGCTCCCCGGTCGTGACCGTGATGGGCCACGTCGACCACGGCAAGACCTCGCTGCTCGACGCGCTGCGCAAGGCCAACGTGGTGTCGGGCGAAGCCGGCGGCATCACCCAGCACATCGGCGCCTATCAGGTGACCTCGCCGGAGACCGGCACCAAGATCACCTTCATCGACACGCCCGGCCACGCCGCGTTCACCGCGATGCGCGCCCGCGGCGCCAAGGTCACCGACATCGTCATCCTGGTGGTGGCGGCCGACGACGGCGTGATGCCGCAGACCATCGAGGCGATCAATCACGCCAAGGCGGCCGGCGTTCCGATCATCGTGGCGATCAACAAGATCGACAAGCCGGATGCGCGCCCCGAGCGGGTCCGCACCGAGTTGCTGCAGCACAACGTCCAGGTCGAATCGATGGGCGGCGACGTCGTCGACGTCGAAGTCTCGGCCAAGAACAAGACCAATCTCGACAAGCTGCTCGAGATGATCGCGCTGCAGGCCGAACTGCTCGATCTCAAGACCAACACCACCCGCCCGGCCGAGGGCACCGTGATCGAAGCCAAGCTCGATCGCGGCCGCGGTCCGGTCGCCACCGTGCTGGTCCAGCGCGGCACCCTCAAGGTCGGCGACATCATCGTGGCCGGCGCCGAAATGGGCCGCGTCCGCGCGCTGATTTCGGATATCGGTGAAACCGTGCAGGAAGCCGGCCCGTCGGTGCCGGTCGAAGTGCTCGGCTTCAATGGTCCGCCGGAAGCCGGCGATCGTCTCGCCGTGGTCGAGAGCGAAGCCCGCGCCCGCGAAGTCACCTCCTATCGCGCCCATCAGAAGCGCGAGAAGGCGGCGTCTGCGGTCGGCATGCGCGGTTCGCTCGAGCAGATGATGAGCCAGCTCAAGACCTCGGGCCGCAAGGACTTCCCGCTGATCGTCAAGGCGGACGTGCAGGGCTCGCTGGAAGCGATCCTCGGCTCGCTGGAGAAGCTCGGCACCGACGAAGTCGCCGCGCGCATCCTGCACGCCGGCGTCGGCGGCATCAGCGAGAGCGACGTCACGCTGGCCGAAGGCTTCAACGCCGTCATCCTCGGCTTCTCGGTGCGCGCCAACAAGGAGGCCGCTGCGGCCGCCAAGCGCAACGGCATCGAGATCCGCTACTACAACATCATCTACGATCT
>NZ_JBMDXE010000158.1:0-11073 GCF_048594845.1 Rhodopseudomonas sp.
AGCGCCGGCGGAAACAGGGCCGGGCGAATCTCGGTGCCGCCGTCGCGGACCAGCACCGCGAGCGCCTGGTGGCCCCAGTTCTTGTGCGGCTCGAGGTCGATGAAGCCGAGCCACAGGTCGGAATCCGCCGGTCGAAACTCACGGTCGAGGCCGAGCGGATCGCCCGCCGCGTAAGGCTGCGGATCAATCGAGACTTCGGCGGTGCCGCCGCGCTCCGGGGGCACCGCCTGCTTCACGGCCGCGCAGGCGGCCTGATAAGCGAGTCTCAATGCAGGCTCCGCGCCGCGCTGGCGACCGCCGCCCGCGCCTCGGCGATGCCGGCCGGAACGCCGACGTCATGACGGCCCGCCTGCTCGACCAGCGTCGGCAGCAGGCTCTTGACCGTTTCGGGACCCGGATCGGGCAGGATCTCCCACGGCCACAGCTTCACATAGAGCGGCGGCAGATGGATCGTGAAGCCCGGATCCGGCGCCAGCGTCAGCGTCCCGCCGCACATCGCGTTCTGCTTGTATTGCGGATTGTCGTCCGGCCCGCCGCGGGTCTTCGACCAGTCGAACGCGCTCTGCGCCGTGACGTGATTGTTCGCGTCGAGCACCGGCGGCGGCACCAGCACGCCGCCGCTCTCGGTCGCGTTCGCCATCGCGCGAATCCACGACAGCGCGTAGGGATCGAAATTCGGCCCGCCGTCCGACGAGGTGAACGCATCCACCGCGGTGGCGATGCTGGTGCAGGTCGCGGTCGTCTTCTGGATCACCGCGTCGATGAAGCCGCCCGCAAAGCATTGCTCCATCATCACCATCAGGCCCTTGTATTTCGGCAGCGCCGCCAGCGCCGCGCCGAAATCGCTCGGCAGCGTCACCGGCCCCTCATAGGCGCACAGCGTCGAGCTCTTGTTGTTGGGCGTGCGTCCGCCGTGGTTGTTGGTGTGGATCAGCAGCTTGTCGTTAGCGCCGAGTTTCTTGCCGACCGCCGCGATAGCGTCGAGCAGCGCCTGCCGAGTGCCCTTGCCGTCGATCTTGACCTGATAGGGCGTGTTGTCGCCGGGCCAGTTGCCGACAGGGCCGACATGCGGCGTCCAGTCGTTGTTGTTGTAGTTCAGCGTGCCATTGTAGTTCAGCACCGTGATATTGGCCTTCGGCACCTTGTAGGTGTGGACCAGCGTCCGATACAGGAACTCGATGTCGTTGAGGTGCCGGTTATTGGACGCGCCTGCATACAGGATCGCGTACCACTGCGACGGGTTGAAGAAGATCCACGGCGGCAGTTGCGGCAGGTGCAGCACCGGAAAATCGCTGACGATGTGCGGCGGCGTGCCGATATGCACGGACTTGAAGTCGACGCCGAACGCGAAGCTCGGCGGCATCAGCGCGTGGACCTCCTGCAGGACACGGCCGGAACGGGCGTCCTGCATCAGATAGCGGCACTTGTGGCCCCAGTTCTTGGTGGGCTCGTCGTCGATGAAGGTGACGGCGCTGTCCTGCGCGACGACGATGTGATCGTGCTCGGGCGAGAACACCGTGCCGCGCGGAACGATGTTGTGGTGGAGATAGACGTTACTGGCGGGAGTGTCCGCCGTGTGCAAACGCGCCGCGCGCGAAATCAGATTGGCGGCTTCGGTGGAAATTACGTTGGACATGAACTTCCTCCTGGTGATGCGTCGATTGGCACTACGTCATTCAGAACTCCGCTTCCGATCCGCCGAACGGCCGCGATCCTCCGTCCGTTCAATCGCCATTGCAAGGATCAAGACTGGACCCGATTGCTCAGCTTGGATCAGCGTGACGTTGCAAGGCTCGTCCAGCGCATGTACGAGAATGGGACAAACGAACGCGATGCGACGTCAATCGCTCCCTGCGATACCAGCAACGTTGAATTACTTCAGATCCTCGCGCGGCAATGAAAGCCGCGCGATCAGCTGTCCGGCGTTGGGCTGAATGTCGGCGGAGCCGAACGTGAGTAGGTCGCCGCTAGCCGCGCGACGGTTCGATCATCACGCCGGCCTCGGGTATCGGATCGACTTCGCCCGGAACGAGCGACGGCGCAGCGTCCGCCGGCTCCTCGCGCGCGCCGAACGGCCCCGTCTCGGCGAGCGGCTTCTGCTTGTCGGCCCAGTGCAGCGCCGTGTAGTCGAAGCCGCCGACGATGGTCGGCTTCACAACGTCGAAATACGGCGAGATGTCGAAATCGCGCGGCATGTACAGCGAGGAATCGCGGATGTGCAGAATCTCGCGGCGCGCGGCGCGGCTGCCCGCCTTGGTGATCTTCGGCAGGATCGGATAGCGCACCGCGTCGAACGCCTGGGCGATCAGCGCCGAGCAGATGATCTTGGTCGGATCGCCGGAGCCGAGCGCGATCATCCGCCGCCGCCAGCGCTGCGGCACCGGCAGCGGGACCAGATAACGCATCAGGTCGATGATGTTCTTGGTGTCGTAGCCGAAGCCGATGCGGTTGATGGCGTAGCGGCACACGGTGTGGCGGTCCTCGTAGGACAGTCCGACCGGCCGGCAGATCCGGGTGTGATAGGCCAGATGCCGCGACAGCGGCGAGGAGGTGACGCCCTCGCCGATATTGGCTTCGATCAGCACATGCGGCTCGCCGTCCGGCGCCGCCGCGCCGTCGATCGGCCCGACATACAGCGCGGCGTGCGACCAGGTCGACTGCGTCAGATACTTGATGATGCCGGAGATGCGCGCATTGCCTTCGACCAGCAGCACGTCGCCCGGCTGCATGATGGTGCGGAGATGGTCGGGGTCGCTCGGCGTGAACGGCTCGTAGCCCGGCTCTTCCTTCTGCAGATAGCCGGCAAGCATCTTGCCGACGGCATCGAGCACCAAACCCATTGTCCGCTCCGGCCGCGTTCCGATGTCGAAGTCGCCGTGCGATGATTGTCCAGAGCGGTTGCAATTTAGTTCATCGGTTCCGCACCGCACTGACACCTGATTCACCATGCCCCGTTGCCGCGCTGCAGCGATTCCGGCAAGTTGGGCCGTCGCGCGTGTGCGGGGCGCGATGCACCGAGATGGAGACGAACGCATTGGCGGAGTTGACGCACGCGCCCGCTGCGTCGCGGCTGGTCGAAGCCGCCGGGCGCCCGCGTGCGGCGGCGAACGGACCGATGCGGCCGCAAAGGCTTTGGAAACCATGACATGACAATCTCGCGCCGCAGCTTCCTTGCCGGCTCAGCCGGCCTCGCGCTGATCCCGGCGTTCGCCACGCGGGCGCGGGCAGCGCTGCCGCGCGAGGTGGACGTCGTGGTGGTGGGTGCCGGCGCGGCCGGCATCGCGGCGGCGCGGCGCATCGTGGCGGCGGGCCGCAAGGTGCTGGTGGTGGAAGCCGCGGCGCAGCCCGGCGGGCGCTGCCTCACCGATACCGACGGCTTCGCGGCGCCGTTCGATCGCGGCGCGCGCTTCCTGCACAATCCGGACACCAACCCGATCGCCAAGCAGGCGCGCAGCGTCGGCATCGACATCGTCCCGGCGCCGCCGGGCCAGAAAATCAGGATCGGCCGGCGTAACGCGCGGGCGCGCGAGACCGAGGACTATCTGGCGACGCTGGTGCGGGCCAGCCGCGCCATCGACGAGGCCGCGCGCGGCAAGGTCGATGTCTCCTGCGCGGCGGCGCTGCCCAAGGATCTCGGCGACTGGGGCCCGACCATCGACTTCGTGCTCGGCCCCTATGCGAGCGGCACCGATCTCGGCGATCTGTCGGCGATGGACGAGACCCGCGCGCCCGACCGCAACGTGCTGGTCGGCGCCAGGCAGGGACTCGGCACGCTGCTGGCGCGACTCGCCGCGCCACTGCCGCTGGTGACGTCGACGCCGGTCAGCCGCATCGTCTGGAATGGCCGCGACACCGGCGTCGAGACCGCGGCCGGACGGATCAATGCCAAGGCCGTCATCCTCACTGTCTCGACCAACGTGCTGAGTTCGGGCGCCATCAAGTTCACGCCGGAATTGCCGAAGCGTCAGCTCGACGCCGCCGGCAAGCTCAAGCTCGGCAGCACCGACCGCATCGCGCTGCAGTTCAAAGGCAACCCGCTCGGCCTGTCGCGCGACGAACTGCTGATCGAGCAGAGCAGCGGCCCGCGCACCGCCGCGCTCTACGGCAACATCAACGGCTCGTCGCTGTGCACCGTCGATGTCGCCGGCAACTTCGGCCGCGATCTGGCGGCGCAGGGCGACGCCGCCATGCAGGCGTTCGCGCTGGAATGGCTCGGCAAGCTGTTCGGCAGCGAGATCGGCAATGCGGTCGAACGCAAGGCGGTGGCGCGCTGGAACGCCAACCCTTACGTGCTTGGCGCGATGTCGGCCGCAGCGCCCGGCGCGCAGCCGATGCGCCGCGTGCTCGCAGAACCGCTCGGCACGCTGCTGATCGCCGGTGAAGCGACCAGCGAAGACATGTGGGGCACCGTGCAGGGCGCCTGGGACTCCGGCGAGCGCGCCGCCGATGCCGCGTTGAAGCGGCTCGGCCCGGTCAAGGAGCCCGAGGCGGAGAAGCCCGCCCGCAAACAGAAACAGCGCCGCGAACGCCAGCCGCAACGCGAACGCCCGCCGGCCACGGCGAACGGCACGCCGTCGTGGTGGCGATAGCTTCTCCGCGAGTCGTTCCGGGTGCGCTCGGGGCCTAAGCGTGCCATCAGCTCACTGCCCGGGGCGCCCTCACCCCACCCCTCTCCCGCAAGCGGGAGAGGGAGCGCGCTGCCTGCGGGGCGATGCGGTGCATCGATAGTCGACGCCGACTAGCGCTGAGCAGCACAAGCAGCATAGATCGCGAATCGCAAAGTCTGTGAGTAGCAACCTCTCCCCGCGCACGGCGAGCCCCCTCTCCCGCTTGCGGGAGAGGGTTGGGGTGAGGGCGACGCGGGCGCTGAAGTAGTTAGCTAAACGCGTTAGCCGCGCAGCGTGCCGCCGGTCTTCTTCGTCACTTCCGCCACGATCTTGGCACCGACCGCGTCGATCTCCTGGTCGGTCATGGTCTTGTCGCGCGGCTGCAGGGTCACGGCGATCGCCACCGACTTCTTGTCGGGGTCGATGCCCTTGCCCTCATAGACGTCGAACACGCCGACCGAGGTGATCAGCTTCTTGTCGACGCCCTGCGCGGCGCGGACCAGATCGGCGGCCGCCACCTTGCGTTCCACGATGAACGCGAAGTCGCGCGACACCGGATGGAAGGCCGACAGCTCCAGCGCCGGCTTGGCGCGCGTGGGCCGCTGTTTGGCGTCGGGGATCTTGTCGAGGATCACCTCGAACGCCACCACCGGGCCATCGGCGCCGAGCTGCTCGAGCACGCGCGGATGCAGCTCGCCGAAATAACCGAGCACGTTCTGCGGCCCGATCTGGATCGCGCCGGAGCGGCCCGGATGCAGCCAGGCCGGCAGCTTGCCCGTCGCGATCTGCAGCCCGGCCATCGGCGCGCCGGCGGCGGCCAGCACCGCGAACGCATCGGCCTTGGCGTCAAGCGCCGTCGCCGGCGCCGAGCCCGACCAGTGCCGGCCGAGCCCGGCCGACGACGCGACGCCGCGGCGCACGCCGCTCGCAGCCACGAACTGATCCTGCGGCCGGTCGCCCTTGAAGATCTGGCCGACTTCGAACAGCGCCAGATCCGGATAGCCGCGATCCGCATTGGCCTGCGCCGATGCGATCAGCCCGGGCAACAGACTCGGCCGCATGTCGGAGAGGTCGGACGCGATCGGATTGGCCAGCGCCAGCTCCGGCGGACCGCCGCCGAACAATTCGGCCGCTTGCTTGGCGATGAACGACCAGGTCACGGCCTCAGTGAGGCCGCGCGCCGCCAGTGCGCGCTTGGCGCGGCGGGTGCGAGTCTGGATCTGGGTCAGTACCGGCTTGCGCGGCGCGTCGCCGCGTTCGAACGGCGTCATCGGCACCTTGTCGACCCCATAGATGCGGACGATTTCCTCGACGATATCGGCCTTGCCGTGCACGTCGCTGCGCCACGACGGCACCGCGACCTTCACCACCGCGCCCTGCCCGGCCACCATGAAGCCGAGCTGCGTCAGGATGCGGCGCGCCTCGGCGAACGGCACTTCGATGCCGGCCAGCCGCTTCACCTCGGCGAGCGGGAAATCGATGATGCGGTCGTCGCCGAACGCATTGCCGACCACCACGGTTTCGGACGGCGTACCGCCGCAGAATTCCATCACCAGTTTGGTGGCGAGGTCGAGCCCCGGCACCATGAAGGCCGGATCGACGCCGCGCTCAAAGCGATAGCGCGCGTCGGTGTTGATACCGAGCCGGCGGCCCGTCTGCGCGATGTTGATCTCGTTCCACAGCGCGGATTCGATCAGCACGTCGGTGGTGTCGGCCGAACAGCCGGAGAGTTCGCCGCCCATGATGCCGGCGAGCGATTCGACGCCGTGCTCGTCGGCGATGACGCAGACGTTGCTGTCGAGCGTGTAGGTGCGGCCGTCGAGCGCCAGCAGCGTCTCGCCATCCTTGGCGCGGCGCACGACGAGATTGCCCTTCACCTTGGCGGCGTCGAACACGTGCAGCGGCCGCGAGCGATCGAACGTCAGGTAGTTGGTGATATCGACCAGCGCGTTGATCGGCCGCAGGCCAATGGCAGCAAGCCGCTTCTGCAGCCACTCCGGCGACGGGCCGTTCTTGACGCCCTTCACCAGCCGCAGCGCGAAGCCGGGGCACAGCTTGGCGTCTTCGACCGTGACGTTCACAGGGCACGGAAACTCGCCCTTGATCGGCTTGACCGACGGATCCTTGAACTTGCCCATGCCGGCCGCGGCGAGATCGCGCGCGATGCCGGAGACGCCGGCGCAGTCCTGCCGGTTCGGGGTCAGATTGATATCAAGCACCGGATCGCCGAGCCCGGCCCAGTCCGCATAGGCGGCGCCGATCGGCGCGTCGGCCGGCAGCTCGATGATGCCGTCGTGATCGTCGGAGATTTCCAGTTCGGCGGCCGAGCACAGCATGCCGCGGCTCTCGACGCCGCGGATGTTGCCGACGCCGAGCGTGATGTTCTTGCCCGGAATATACGTCCCCGGCGGCGAGAACACGGTGACGAGGCCGGCCCGCGCATTCGGCGCCCCGCACACCACCTGCACCGGCGCGCCGCCATCGCCGGCATCGACGCTGCAGACCTGCAGCTTGTCGGCGTTGGGATGCTTCTCGGCGCTCAGCACCTTGGCGATGGTGAACGGCGCCAACGCCTTCGCCTTGTCCTCGATGCCCTCGACTTCGAGCCCGATCATGGTGAGCTTGTCGGCGAGCGCATCCAGCGGCTCGTCGGTGTCGAGATGATCTTTCAGCCAGGAGAGGGTGAGTTTCATGGGTTGTTACTTCCGTCTGGCCGCGCGGTGCGCGCGTCGTGCTGAATAGTCGAAGCCGTGCCCGCGTCGCCCTCACCCCACCCCTCTCCCGCAAGCGGGAGAGGGAGCCGGCCGTGCCGTATGGAGAGGCTGCGGATCATGTCGTTAGTCCGAATCGGTCGGCTTCGTGATTTGCGTCGTATCGGCTCGTGCAGGCCGGTGCTTCGCATTGGTCTGTGCAGGCCGTGGCTTCCCCGCACGCTCGGCGCGCTCCCTCTCCCGCTTGCGGGAGAGGGTTGGGGTGAGGGCCCTTGCCGCAAGCTCGGCCGCAATGCTCTGCAGCACGCCCTCACGATTACCCATCACCTCGGCATTGCTGAAGCGGATCACCCGAAACCCGCGCGCCTCGATCGCCGCCGTCCGCGCCGTATCGGCGCGCTCACCGCCGTCCGAAAAATGCTGGCCGCCATCGAGTTCGACCACCAGCTTTTTCGCGTGGCAGGCGAAGTCGGCGATATACGGTCCGATCGGCACCTGACGCTTGAACGAGAAGCCGTCGAGCTGCTTGTCGCGCAGCGCCGCCCACATCAGCCGCTCGGCATCCGTCGATTTCTTACGCAGCTCGCGCGCATGGCGGCGCTGGCCCGGCGACACATTCCAAGTTGGTTGCTTCGGATCGTCCATGGCGATCTCCGTGCCCGTGGCGCCTTCACCCCAACCCTCTCCCGCACGCGGGAGAGGGGGCGCGCTGTGCTCTCTTGAGAGTCCGAGACTAACAGGCTCGCCGGAGTGATCGGTGGTAAGTAAAAGCCGTTCCGCCGAGCCGGAGCCGGTCTCCCTCTCCCGCTTGCGGGAGAGGGGTGGGGTGAGGGCGACGCTTGTCGCAGCCTCAACGTACAGCCCGACAAACGCGCCTGCGCCTGATCGGACTAAGCTCACGAACTCAGTCCACCCGCCAGCGTCGGAACGTCCAGCGGCTTGAAGCCGTAGTGGCTCAGCCACCGTGCGTCGGCTTCGAACAGCTGCCGCAAATCGCTCATGCCGTATTTCAGCATGGCGATGCGGTCGATGCCCATGCCCCAGGCGAAGCCTTGGTACACGTCGGGATCGAGGCCGCAGGCGGTGAGCACGTTGGGGTGCACCATGCCGCAACCGAGAATCTCGAGCCAGTCCTCGCCCTCGCCGAAGCGGATCTCGTCCTTGCCGCGGCGGCACTGGATGTCGACTTCCAGCGACGGCTCGGTGAACGGGAAGAACGACGGCCGGAACCGCATATTGACGTTGTCGACCTCGAAGAACGCCTTGCAGAACTCGTGCAGGATCCACTTCAGGTGGCCGAGATGGCTGCCCTTGTCGATCACCAGGCCTTCGACCTGATGAAACATCGGCGTGTGGGTCTGGTCGCTATCGCTGCGATAGGTGCGCCCCGGACAGATCACGCGGATCGGCGGCTTCTGGCTCAGCATGGTGCGGACCTGCACCGGCGAAGTATGCGTGCGCAGCAACAGGCGCGAGCCGTCTTCCTTCGGGTTGAAGTAGAAGGTGTCGTGCATCTCGCGGGCCGGATGGCCCTCGGGGAAGTTCAGCTTGGTGAAGTTGTAGTCGTCGGTCTCGATGTCCGGACCTTCGGCGACCGCAAAGCCCATGTCGGCGAAGATCGTGGTGACTTCGTCCCAGACCTGGCTGAGCGGATGGATGCGGCCGGCCTCGGCCAGCGGCTCGCGCAGCGGCAGCGTGACGTCGATGGTTTCGGCCGCGAGCCGCGCATCGAGCGCGGCGGCCTTGAGCACGTCGCGCCGCGCGGTCAGCGCCGCGTTGATGGCGTCCTTGGCGAGATTGATCGCGGCGCCTTCGGTCTTGCGCTGCTCGGGGTCCATCTTGCCGAGCGTGGCCAACAGCGCCGAGACGGAGCCCTTCTTGCCGAGCGCGCCGACGCGCACTGCCTCGAGCGCGGCTTCATCCGACGCCGCCGCGATATCGGCGAGGATTTGGGATTGCAGGTCTTGAAGGTTGGACATCGCGAAGCCGTCCCCAAATGCAGTCATGCCCGGGCTTGACCCGGGCATCCATCACTTCAGGAAGATGGATCGCCGGGTCAAGCCCGGCGATGAAGGTCAACCTAGTGGCACGTCAGGCCGCGAGCGCGGCCTTGACGCATTAGGCCGCGAGTGCGGCTTTGGCCTTCTCGGCGATCGCCTGGAACGCCGCCGGCTCGTTGATCGCGAGATCCGACAGCACCTTGCGGTCGACGACGATGCCGGACTTCGACAGGCCGTTGATGAACACGCTGTAGGTCATGCCGAACGGACGCACCGCGGCGTTGAGGCGCTGGATCCACAGCGCGCGGAACGTCCGCTTCTTGCGCTTGCGATCGCGGAACGCGTACTGGCCGGCCTTGTCGACCGCGGCCTTGGCGGTGCGGATCGTATTCTTGCGACGACCGCGATAACCCTTGGCGAGCTTGTAGACCTTCTTATGCTTGGCGTGAGCCGTCACACCGCGTTTGACGCGAGCCATGACTGATCTCCTTCATCTGAATGGGTTTGCTTGGCCGCGCGGACGCGGCCCGATGATGAGGTTGCCGCGCGCTTGCGCGGCCAGAACGGTCAGGCGTTCGGCAAGAAATACTTCTTGATGTTGTCGCCGTCGGTCTTGAAGATCGCGCGGGTGCCGCGAAGCTGACGGATCTGCTTCTTGGTGCGCTTGATCATGCCGTGGCGCTTGCCGCGCTGGGCGGACATCACCTTGCCGGTAGCGGTAACTTTGAAGCGCTTTTTGGCGCCCGATTTGGTCTTCAACTTGGGCATTTGGCTCTCCTCAGGCCACGCGCAAATAGCGCCCGAAGGCGCTGCGGCGGCGAATATGCTCGCTAGAGCGTTGAAATTGCAGAACTTACCTCAATCGAGACAGTCCCGCAGGGCTCACCGCCACGGCAGCCCTTGATCAGCCGGGCGATGAAGGCTGGGCTTATGACAGAGCAAAGCCGAATTGGCAACGCTTAACGGCGGCTTCGCGGGCCCTGGCCGGCGCAGCGATCGGCTGGCACAGCGAACCCGCTGCGCCCTCGCGCCGTCGTATCATCGTTAGACACTTCCATAAGGATTCGCGCCGAGGCTGGGGCGCATTGCCGCCGTCCGGCGACCCGACATTTGGAGACCCCGATGACTTTCCCCGCTGATCCGCCCCTTGCCGGCTCCCGCGGCCTCGCCCGGTCCAGCCTGCTCGCCGCTGTCCTGCTGACCGCGCTGGCGCCCGTCGCCGAGGCCGCGCCGCGGCGAGCCGCCAATTTCGACGGCACCTGGAACGTGGTGTTCGCCACCCGGGCCGGCAATTGCAGCCCGACCTACAACGCGCCGTTTCTGGTGCAGGGCCGTCGCGTCGCCTCGGCCGGCGGCGGCAAGGTGACCGGCGGCATCACCGGCGGCGGGAACGTCGCGGTGCGGATCTCGGTCGGTGCCTCGGTCGCCACCGGCCGCGGCCGCCTCGCCGGCAACACCGGCTCCGGCTACTGGAGCGGCCTGATCCAGGGCGACCGCTGCCACGGCGTCTGGCAGGCGACGCGGGGCTAGCGATTCTTTTTCAGCGGCCGGCGCTTCGCCCGCGTCGCCCTCACCCCACCCCTCCCCCGCAAGCGGGAGAGGGAGCGCGCTGTGCTGGCGGGAAAAGCATCCCCTCACCCCGACCGCTGCAGGGCCCCCTCCCTCGCTTGCGGGGGAGGGTTGGGGTGAGGGAGCCCCAAGCACCGCCTCTCGAACAGATGCCCCAAAGAAATAAACGCCCTAAACGAAAATGGC
>NZ_JBMDXE010000159.1:0-38015 GCF_048594845.1 Rhodopseudomonas sp.
GCGGCGTCGATCACCATCACGGCGGAGTCGACCGCGGTCAGCGTCCGGTAAGTGTCTTCCGAGAAGTCCTCGTGGCCCGGGGTGTCGAGCAGGTTGAAGACGAGGTTGTCGAACTCGAAGGTCATCACCGAGGTGACCACCGAGATGCCGCGGTCGCGCTCGATCTTCATCCAGTCCGAGCGGGTGTTGCGGCGCTCGCCCTTGGCCTTGACCTGGCCGGCGAGATTGATCGCGCCGCCGAACAGCAGCAGCTTTTCGGTCAGCGTGGTCTTGCCGGCGTCGGGATGCGAGATGATCGCGAAGGTGCGGCGCCGCGCCACTTCATGGGCGAGCGAAGACGGGGTCGAGGACGGCGCGTCGGCCGGAACAGCGGTGTCGGACATACTCAGCCTGTGGCAGGGAAAGCCGGCGCAATCAAGGGCTTCCGGCGGGTCGCTGCGCCGGTGGTTGCGCGGCGCGGCGGCGTGTCTCATATAAGGGGTCGAGGACGACCTCAAAATCACCTTTTCGGCCGGGACGACCCGGCCTCCTCGCAGACCGCGCCAAGCGCCGGCGCCATCCTGTTGGATGGCCTTCCAAAATCCCCCTGGATGCAGACCGACCGGACGTGCGCAAGGAGGCCCCTATGGCCTGGTTCTATCTGTTCATCGCCGGCCTGATGGAAATCGGCTGGGCTCTCGGCCTGAAATACACCGACGGCTTTACCCGCCTGCTGCCCACCGCGCTGACAGTCTCAGCGATGGTCATCAGCGTCGCCCTGCTCGGCCTGGCGCTGAAGACGCTGCCGATCGGCACCGCCTATGCGATCTGGAGCGGCATCGGCGCGGTCGGCACCGCGGCGCTCGGCATCATGCTGTTCGGCGATCCCGCCACGCTCAGCCGCCTCGCCTGCATCGGCCTGATCGTCGCCGGCATCGTCGGCCTGAAGGTGGTGACCTGAAGCCGGGAGCACGTCTTCGGTTGAGGGGCGTGAACGCGCGCTTCACATCCGGAATCGTCATCCGGAGAGGCCCGCATAGCGCGCCTGGACGGATGCGGTCCCGATGCTTGCGGCCCATGCCGCCGTGAATCCGTCAGGCGCTGAATTGCTTTGGCCGGTCTTTACAGCCAGCCGACGCGCTTGAACCGGTAGTACAAAAACCCGCAGACGCAGGCGATGACGCCGAGCACGCCGTAGTAGCCGTACTGCCATTTCAGCTCCGGCATGTGCTCGAAATTCATGCCATAGATGCCGGCGATCGCGGTCGGCACCGCCAGGATGGCGGCCCACGCGGTCAGCCGCCGTGCGATTTCAGTCTGCTGCGCTTGTCCCGCCATCATGCTGGCTTCGAAGACGAACGCCAGGATCTGCAGTAGCTGGTCGATATCTTCCTCGGCACGGTTGACGTGGTCGAGGATGTCCCGGAACAGCGGCTTCAGCGGCGCATCGAGAGCGATCAGATCGGCATGTTCGAGCCGCTTGCAGACGTCGACCATCGGCCCGACGGCGCGCTTCAGCTTAAGCAGCTCCCGCCGCAGCCGATACAGGCCGTCCATTCGGCCGAGATGCGAACGGCGCAGCACCTCCTCCTCGAGATTGTCGACGTCGCTCTGGATCCGGTCGATGACCGGCCGGTAGTTGTCGACGATGAAGTCGAGGATCGCATACAGGATGTAGTCTTCGCCCTCGGCGAACCAGTTCGGACTCGCCTCGCAGCGCGACCGGACGACGGTGTAGGAGGTCGAGGCGCCGTGCCGGACGGACACGACGTATCCCTTGCCGACGAAGATATGCGTCTCGCCGAACGCGATCTGTTCGTGCTCCATCTGCGCGGTGCGGGCGACGACGAAGAAGGCGTCGTCGTACTGCTCGACCTTCGGCGGTTGCCGGGCCTTGATGGCGTCTTCGATCGCCAGCGGGTGCAATTTGAGCTGACCGGCCACCCTCTCCAGCAGATCCCTGCTCGGCTCGTGCAGGCCGATCCAGACCACATGCCCGTCTTTGGCGGCCCACTCGCCGGCCTGTTCGATGGTGATGTCGGTGACGAGTTGGCCGTGCGCGTAAACGCTCGCCGCGACGACGCCCGGTTCACAAGGCGGCGCGTGCGGCTTCGGCGGCGGGGCGTCGATGCTGCGCAATCGGGGCTGCTTCAGCATCACGGACCGCACTTTCCTGAGAGATTGGAGACCTTTGACAAGCCCGAGGGGATCGGCTGGTTCCGCCGGCCGCGCAGCGGATCAGAACGACGGCAGCAGCTTGGTCGCCCAATAGGCAGCTGCGGCGACCAGCGCGGAGGCCGGGATGGTGATCACCCAGGCGTAGACGATCGAGCTCGCCACGTTCCAGCGCACCGCCGACATCCGCCGCGCCGCGCCGACGCCGACGATGGCGCCGGTGATGGTGTGGGTGGTCGACACCGGCACGCCGAGGAACGTCGCCATGAACAGCGTGGCGGCGCCGCCGGTCTCGGCGCAAAAACCCTGCATCGGCGTCAGCTTGGTGATGCGCAGCCCCATGGTGCGCACGATCCGCCAGCCGCCCATCAGCGTGCCGAGCGCCATCGCCGATTGGCACGAGATCACCACCCAGAACGGCACCGAAAACTCGCTGCCGAGATAGCCCTGCGAGTACAGCAGCACGGCGATGATGCCCATCGTCTTCTGCGCGTCGTTGCCGCCATGGCCGAGCGAATACAGCGACGCCGAGGCGAATTGCAGGATGCGGAAGGCGCGGTCGACCGCGAACGGGGTCGAGCGCACAGACGCCCATGACACGATCGCCACGAGCACCAACGCCAGCAGAAAGCCGACCACCGGCGACAGGACGATAGCGAGCAGCGCCTTGGTCAGTCCGCTCCACACGGCGGCGGAAAGCCCGGCTTTGGCCAGTCCGGCGCCGAGCAGGCCACCGATCAGCGCGTGCGACGAGCTCGACGGAATCCCGAGCGCCCAGGTCACGATGTTCCAGACGATGGCGCCGACCAGCGCGGCAAAAATCACCGCGGAATCGATCACGCTCGGCTCGATGATGCCGGTGCCGATCGTATTCGCGACATGCAGGCCGAAGATCAGGAACGCGACGAAGTTGAAGAACGCCGCCCAGAACACCGCATATTGCGGCCGCAGAACGCGGGTCGAGACGATGGTGGCGATCGAATTGGCGGCGTCGTGCAGGCCGTTCAGGAAGTCGAACAGCAGCGCGACGGCGATCAATCCGACCAGAATGGGCAGCCCGATCGAAGCGTCCACAATAAGGCCCTGCCCTTAGACCTGCTCGATGACGATGCTGTTGATCTCGTTGGCGACGTCGTCGAACCGGTCGGCCACCTTCTCGAGGTGATCGTAGATCTCGGCGCCGACGATGTAGTCCATGGTGTTGGCGTTGCGGTGCTTGAGGAACAGCTCCTTAAGCCCGATATCGTGAAGATCGTCCACCCGGCCTTCCAGCTTGGTGATTTCCTCGGTCATGGCCGTCAGCATCTGCAGATTCGGCCCGATCGACTTCATCAGCGGCAGCGCCTTGCCGACCAGATTGGCGCTCTCGACCAGCAGCGTCCCGATCTCGCGCATCGGCGGCTCGAATTCCCGGACCTCGAACAGGATCACCGCCTTGGCGGTCTGCTGCATCTGGTCGATGGCGTCGTCCATCGAGGTGATCAGGTTCTTGATGTCGACGCGGTCGAACGGGGTGATGAAGGTGCGGCGCACCGCGGTCAGCACCTCGCGGGTGATGGCGTCGGCCTCGGCCTCGAAATGGCTCACCCGCTGGCAGTGCACCAGCGTCTCGTCGCCTCCGCGCAGCATGTCCTGGAGCGCCTGCGCGCCATGGACGACGGTCTGGGCATGCCGGGCGAACAGGTCGAAAAACCTCTCCTCCTTCGGCAGAAAGGCTCGAAAGTAACGCAGCATTGGGAGGTATCCGATTGACGGGACTTGGTCCGGGCGTCGGACCACGTCACAGGAGCGTCATAAAACATTTCAGGCGTTGTCAGGCAACCGCCCATTCGCAAGCCGGCCGACGGATCGCCGGATTGAGTTCCAACGGACACGCGAACGCGTACAGCGCAATTCGGACGTCCGACCCGCCCCGAGCCCCATCCACAGAAACGGACCCACGCTGCACTTGCATCGCAGCATGAGCGGATCGGTCCCTCGCCTCGCGAATCACCTCGGCGTTCAACGGACCCAGCCGAGTCCTGCTTACATCGCGAGCGGTATCGGAGGAAAGAGCGCGTCGTCATCACCGCACCCCCGCGGAAAATTGTGAGGACGGGCGCGGCTGCTGATCAACGCTTCGCGCGAGCCGAGTTCTTCTCTGACTATCACCACTTAGCAGCAAGTTCTGAGCCGGAGTAAGAGCTTCGACGCAGCTCCTGCATAGAGCGTCGCGTATTGAATTCGTAAACGAACTGTTAGACTCGCGCGGACCTGTCACTTCCAACCGCGGCGGATGTTCACCGCAGAATTGGGCGGCCATGATTCAACGCGCACTGGGTGTCATCGCCGGAGTCGATCGCAAAACGCTTTCGACCTGCCCCGCCTCCGACAAGCTGTGGGCGGCGCATCTCGGCGCATCGCTCTGCCTTTCGTTCATCGTGGTGGTCGGCGTGTCGTATCATGCCACCGGCTACATGATCGCAAATGTTTGGACGCGGCTGCTCGTCTCCGGGGTGATCGGCCTCACCGTGCTGATGTTCGACCGCGCGCTGTGCCAATCCGATTGGTTCTATCAAGGCACGCTCTGGAATACCGCGCCGATCCAGTCCGGCGCGGAGGCCAAGCAGACGGCGTGGCGGTTCGTGCGCGTCGGTATCAGGCTGATGATGTCGTTCGGTCTCGCCTGGGTGATCGCGATGTTCCTGGAGCTCGCGATCTTCTCCGGCACGATCAACGAGAAGATCGAGGCCGACCGCATCGCCGCAAACCAGCCGATCTACGCGAAGATCGCGCAATACGAGGCCGGGCTGAATGCAGAGGCCGCGCGTCGGCAGGCCGGTATCGACGCACTGGAAGCGCTGCATCGCGACGCCCTGACGGAGGCGCCTGCACTGGAGCCGACGCTGCAGACGCGCACCGATGACATTGAACAGCAGATCAAGGCGCTGGTCACGCGCGAGGCGGATGTGCGCGCCGACATCGCCCAGATCGACCGCACCATCCAGCGCTACATCGCCGACATGAACGCCGAGGAATTCGGCCTTAAAGCGTCGCCGAACAACTCAGGCCGGCCCGGCGCCGGGCCGCGCTACGAATTCGCCCGCAAACAGAAGGAAGCCTTCATCGCCCAGCGCGCCGCGCGCGAAGCCGAGATCAGCCAGCTTCATCTCAAACGCGACGACCTCCGCGCCGCCCAGGCCAAGATCGCCGGTGAAGCTCTTGTAGTGCGCGACCAGGAGCGCGGCGCCATCAAGGCCAAGGCCGACGCGCTGCAGGCGCGGATCGACGCCGCGCGCGCCGACCTCAAGCAGTTCGAAGCCTCGAAGGCCGCCGACGTCGCCGAGTTCAGGCAGAAGGCGCTGGCGGAATCCTATTACCAGGAGAAGAAGGACCGGATCGACCCGCTGACCCGGATCGCCGCCTATCAGGAGCTGAAGAACGATCCGAAGGACGGCGCCACCATGACGCTGTTCTCATGGATGACGCGATTGTTCATCATCTTCCTGGAAATCGTTCCGGTTGTTGCGAAAATCTTCTTCTCGCCGCCCAGCGTCTACGCCGCGAAGATTCAAGCGCAGGTCGAACGCGCGCGGCAGCGGATCGAGAACAACGAGGACCTCGACGACGACAAACCGGCGCCCGCCGCGCCTGCTCCGGCAATCGCCGCGATCACGCTGCCGACGATGAGCCTCGGGGCGGTCACGATGAAGCAGCCGGCGCCGCCCCCGGCCGCTGCACCTGAGCGCGCCGCCGCGCGGCCCTCGCACGCTTCCGCCGAGCGTCATGGCCACGAAGAGACCTGGCGTAGCGCTCACCACGATGACGGCTATGATCCTCGCTCCATCGAGCGCCACGACGACCAGATCTACGCGCGATGGGACGACGAGCGACGCGATACCGGTCGCGGCCCGCGGCACAGCTATCAGGATCGCCGACCGGCTGCGCGTCACGAGTTCGAGCGGGACTATGACCGCCGACGCTTTGAACGCGATCCGGACCGCAGGGACTACGCGGCCCGCTCCGCTTCGCCGCGCTACGAGCCATCCGATTACGAAGCGGCGCCGCGCTATGAACCCGCTCGGAGCCGGGCCGCCCAGTTCGCCGCTCGCGACTATGCCGTGGACGACGCCCTGCCCGATCACGACGAGCGTGACTACTTCCCCAGCGATCTCGACGTCCGCACCCTGATCCGGCCGCGGCGCAGCCCGCCCCGCCGCGCGACGATGCCGCACGACGCAGAGACGCGCGAAGACGTCATCGCCCGGAAGAGTGCGCTGCCGCCGCGGCCTGCCGTCGAACAGATCACGCCGGATGTCCCGGCTCACTCCCCTGGGGCCATGGCCGATGCTGACGTCAACGAACTCGTCCGAGAGGTGTTGACGGTCACTGAGACCCCGCCTGCCGATCTGCCTCCGATGCCACTCCGCCACGCGGCATCGTCAAACGCCGCTCCATCCGAGGCGGCGTCGGTCCCGGCCGTCGCGCTGGACCCGGCCGACACGGCCGACGGATCGAATCAGACCGCAAGGCCGACGGCGAACGATCAGGCGATCTTGCCGTCGGGAATTTCTGTGAGCCCGGCTGTCGCCGAGCCGCAGCTACCCGAGCCCGAGCCGAAGCCGGAGCCGGAGCAGATCTCCGGCACAGTCGTCGCTTCCGAGACTTCAATGGAGCAACCATTGACTGCCGACGAGCAGCGGGAGCCGCCTGTGCCTCCTGTCGAAGTCAGTCTCGCCGACACGGCGGGCGGTTCGCCCCCGAAATACACCGCCGACGTCGAGAAGCTGATGAGTGAAGCCGTCGAGCTCACCAAGGTGCGGAAGAAGCCGCACCGCGCCCGGCGGGAAGCCCCAGTTGTCGCTCAGCATGCCACGGAGGCGGAACTGCCGCTCGAGCCCACGGTCCACGGGCCATCCCCGAAGGCTTAAGGCATCTCGGCAAGCATCAACAAAAAGCCACCGCGCAGGCCATTGCGCAGCGGCTTTGTTGTGTTTGGTGGTGGCTGACTTTTTGCCGCCTCGGCTTCGGACTGCCTTACAGCGAGCGTTTGAAGTAGTGCCCGATCTCGCCGACGATGCCGCGGCGGAAGGTCAGCACGCAGGCGACGAAGATCACACCCTGGATGACGGTGACCCACTGACCGAATCCGGCAAGATATTGCTGCATGGCGATGATCACGAAGGCGCCGATCACCGGGCCAAAAATGGTCCCCAGACCGCCGACCAGCGTCATCAGCACGATTTCACCGGACATCGACCAGTGCACGTCGGTTAGCGAGGCATTCTGCGCCACGAACACCTTCAGGGCTCCGGCGAAGCCGGCCAGCGTGCCGGACAGGATGAAGGCCAGCAGCTTGTACTGGTCAGTCTTGTAGCCGAGCGAGATCGCGCGCGGCTCGTTCTCGCGGATCGCCTTGAGCACCTCGCCGAACGGCGAATTGATGGCGCGATAGATGATCAGGAAGCCGATCAGGAAGCCGACCAGCACCATGAAATACAGCGTGGTGGCATTCTGCAGGTCGATCACGCCGAACATCTTGCCCTGCGGGATGCCCTGGATGCCGTCTTCGCCGTGGGTGAACGGCGCCTGCAGGTAGATGAAGTAGAGCAGCTGCGACAACGCCAGCGTGATCATTGCGAAATAGATGCCCTGGCGGCGGATCGCGATCAGGCCGGTGATGATAGACAGGGCGAAGGCGCCCGTAGTGCCGACGATGATCGCCAGTTCCGGCGACAGGTCCCAGACCTTCAGGGCGTGGGCAGTGACATAGCCGGCGGTGCCGAGAAACATCGCGTGGCCGAACGACAGCAGGCCGCCATAGCCGATCAGCAGGTTGAAGGCGCAGGCCAGCAGCGCAAAGCACAGCCCCTGCATCACGAAGAACGGATACACGCCGGTGAACGGCACGATCACCAGCACGGCCGTCATCAGGCCGAAGGCAATCATCTCGTCGCGCACCGGACGGCGGGTGGTTGCGGGAACGGAGTTCTCAGTAATCGTCGCCATGTCAGCTTGCCCGTCCCGTCAGCCCCGAGGGTTTCACCAGCAGCACCAACACCATCAGCACGAACACCACGGTGTTGGAGGCCTCGGGGTAGAAATATTTGGTCAATCCCTCGATCACGCCGAGCGCGAAGCCGGTGATGATCGAGCCCATGATCGACCCCATGCCGCCGATCACCACCACCGCGAACACCACGATGATCAGGTCGGCGCCCATCAGCGGCCTCACCTGGTTGATCGGCGCCGACAGCACGCCGGCGAGCGCGGCGAGACCGACGCCGAGGCCGTAGGTCAGCGTGATCATGCGGGGCACGTTGATGCCGAAAGCGCGGACCAGCGTCGGATTTTCGGTGGCGGCGCGCAGATAGGCGCCGAGCTGGGTCCGCTCGATCAGGTACCAGGTCAGCAGGCAGACCACGAGCGAGAACACGACGACCCAACCGCGGTAGATCGGCAGGAACATGAAGCCGAGATTCATGCCGCCGCGCAGTTCGTCGGGGATCGCATAAGGCAGACCCGACGAGCCGAAATAGTTCTGGAACAGGCCCTGGATGATCAGCGCAACGCCGAACGTCAGCAGCAGGCCGTACAAATGATCGAGCCCGGACAGCCATTGCAGCAGCGTCCGCTCCATCAGCATGCCGAACGCGCCGACGATCAGCGGCGCCAGGATCAGCGCCCACCAATAGCCGATGCCGAACAGGTTCAGGAGGAAGTAGGCGCAGAACGCGCCCATCATATACAGCGCGCCGTGGGCAAAGTTGATGATGTTCAACATGCCGAAGATCACGGCGAGGCCGAGACTCAGCAGCGCGTAGAACGAGCCGTTGATCAGCCCGACCAGAAGCTGCGCCAACAAGGCCTGGATATTGATCGACATAAGTGTTTCCAGCTCTCAGCGAGAAGTCACGTCAGCGGCGTCAGACGCCGAGATAGGTGTGCAGCTTGTCCATGTTGGCTTCGAGTTCCGCATTGGCGAAGCCATCGATGATCTTGCCGTGCTCGACCACGTAGTAGCGATCGGCCACCGTCGCCGCCCAGCGGAAGTTCTGCTCGACGAGGAGGATCGTGAACCCCTCCTTCTTCAGCCGCGCGATGGTATGGCCGATCTGCTGGATGATCACCGGCGCCAGACCTTCGGTCGGCTCGTCCAGCATCAGGAAGCGCGCACCGGTGCGCAGGATGCGGGCGATCGCCAGCATCTGCTGCTCGCCGCCGGACAGCTTGGTGCCCTGGCTCTTCAGCCGCTCGCGCAGGTTGGGGAACAGCTCGAAGATCTGCTCGAGCGACAATCCGCCCGGCCGCACCTGCGGCGGCAGCATCAGATTTTCACGCACGTCGAGGCTGGCGAAGATGCCGCGTTCCTCGGGACAGAACGCAATGCCACGCTTGGCGATCTTGTCGGACGAGGCCCGGCTGATGTCGTGACCATCGAAATTGATCGTACCGGTACGCTTGCCGATGATGCCCATCACCGACTTCAGCGTCGTGGTCTTGCCGGCGCCGTTGCGACCGAGCAGCGTCACCACTTCGCCGGTGCGCACTTCGAAGTTCATGCCGTGCAGAATGTGGGACTCGCCGTACCACGCCTGCAGGTCACGCACGCTGAGCAGCGCGTTGCCGCTCGCTGCGGGGGAGGTCCGGTTCAAAGTCGTCGCCTCAACCATGACCCGCTCCGAGATAGGCTTCCTTGACGCGCTCGTCCTGGGTCAGATCGTTGTAATGGCCTTCGGCCAGCACCTGCCCGCGGGTCAGCACGGTGATCACGTCGGACAGATTGGCGACCACACTGAGATTATGTTCAACCATCAGAATGGTGTACTTCGCCGAGATCCGCTTGATCAGCGCGGCGATCTTGTCGATGTCCTCATGGCCCATGCCGGCCATCGGCTCGTCGAGCAGCATCATCTCCGGATCGAGCGCCAGCGTGGTGGCGATCTCCAGCGCGCGCTTGCGGCCATACGGCATCTCGACCGCCGGGATATCGGCAAAATCGCTGAGGCCGACGTCTTCCAGCAATTCGCGCGCGCGCTGATTATACTTGTCGAGCACGCTCTTGGAGCGCCAGAAGTCGAACGAATGGCCGTGCTGGCGCTGCAGCGCGACGCGCACATTCTCGAGCGCCGTCAGATGCGGAAACACCGCGGAGATCTGAAACGAACGCACCAGACCGAGACGCGCCACATCGGCCGGCGCGGTCGCGGTGATGTCCTGGCCTTTGTAGAGAATCTTGCCTGCCGAGGGGTGCAGGAACTTGGTGAGCAGATTGAAACAGGTGGTCTTGCCGGCGCCGTTAGGGCCGATCAGCGCGTGGATGTGCCCGCGCCGGACCCGCAGATTGACGTCGCGAACTGCAAAGAAGCCCGCGAACTCCTTCGTCAGACCGTGCGTTTCGAGAATGATGTCATCGGCCAAGTAGAACTTCCCCCTGCCCGGTCCCGCGGCGGAGGCACGTCCGCGGCCGAATTCTTGTTGCTGTCCGGTGCCGCGCGCCCTGGCAGGCGGGCCGACCCGTCTTTCTGGGGCGGGACTATGCCGCTATTCGCCAGCCGTGCGCAAGATGCAATGCAGGCCAGCGTTAGTGAGCGATCCGCTGTGGGCAAGGAGCCCGATCAGGTCACCCGAAGGCCTTTTCATAAGCCTCCGGCCGGAACCCGACCAGCAGCGTCTTGCCCGTCTCGATCACCGGCCGCTTGATCATCGACGGTTGTGCCAGCATTAGCGCGATCGCCTTGGATTCGGTCAGCCCTTCCTTGTCTGCATCGGGCAGTTTGCGGAACGTCGTGCCGGCACGGTTGAGTAGCGTCTCCCAGCCGACCAGCTTGGCCCACCGCATCAGGTCCGCCTTGTCGACGCCAGCGGTCTTGTAGTCGTGGAAGTCGTAAGCAACGCCGTGGCCGTCGAGCCAGGCGCGCGCCTTCTTCATGGTGTCGCAGTTCTTGATGCCGAAGATGGTGACGGACAAACGAAACCTCATTTGCAGGGACGTTGCATTCAGGCCCCGCGCCCGTTGCCCGTCAAGCACGGCGGCCGGTCGGCTGTGGACGGCTTCACCGCGGCAGCTGCGGGATCGTATGCGCATAAGGTCGCAGACTCGGGCCTCTCGCTGTCACAGGAGTTACATCGACGGCTCCTAGAGCGGGCTGACGCGGCCGGTTTGGCCGCGGCTGATGAAGCGAGCTCGCCATGTCGACCGAAATCGATCGCCTGAAGCAGAAAATCGACCGGCTGATCGCCGAGATCGAAGCCGACAGCCGCCCGCGCGTCGAGGCCTGGACCAGCAGGATCGAGCGCCCGGGCTTCAACGCCAGCGCCGCCAACCTGGCGCATTATCTGGCGCTGCGCCGGCACGACCTGCGGCCGCTGCAGCGCGCGCTCGCCGCGCTCGGGCTGTCGTCCCTCGGACGTCTGGAGAGCCGGGTGATGCCGACGCTTCACGCCGTCCGCGCCACGCTCGGCGAACTCTGCGGCGAGCCGCAATCCGTGCGGCCGTCGCAGCGGCAGTTCTTCGCCGGCGAGCACGAACTCGCCCAGCGCAGCGAGGAAATGTTCGGGGCGCCATCGAGCGGCCGCTCCACCGCGCTGCTCGTCACCTGCCCCAGCGAGGCCGCCGACGATCCCTCTTTCATGCTCCGGCTCGCCGAACGCAAGGTCGAAGCGGTGCGCATCAACTGCGCGCATGACGACGCCGCGGCGTGGCAGCGCATGATCAATCATCTCCACGTCGCCGAGGAAGCCACCGGCCATCGGATGAAGATCCTGATGGACATCGCTGGCCCGAAGATCCGCACGGGTGCCGCGCGTGCGCCCGAGGGCCGCGAACGCATCCTCACCGGCGACCTGATCGCCATCGTGGCGGAAGGCTCGTTTCATCGCATCGATCTCGCCGAAGATCATTTCGCCATCGAATGCACGCTGAGCGATCCGCTGATCAACAGCGCGGTCGGCGCGCGGGTGTTCGTGGACGACGGCAAGCTGTGCATCCGCATCGAGCGCAAGACGCCCTGGGGCCTGATCGGCCGCGTCACCTCGACGTCCGACAAGGGACTGCGGCTGAAGCCGGAGAAAGGCCTCAATTTCCCCGACACGCTGCTCGACATCCCGGCGCTGACGGCAAAGGACCGCGACGATCTCGATTTCGTCGCCGAACATGCCGGCGGCATCGAGTTCTCCTTCGTGCAATCCGTCGCCGACGTCGAAACGCTGCAGGCCGCGCTCGCCGAGCGTCGTCCCGACGACTGGCGCGAGCTGGCGCTGGTGCTGAAGATCGAGACGCCCGAAGCCGTCGCGAATCTGCCGGACATTTTGGTGCAGGCGGCCGGCCAGCAGCCGACCGCGGTGATGATCGCCCGCGGCGATCTCGCCGTCGAGATCGGCTTCGCCCGGCTCGCCGAAATGCAGGAGGAGATCCTGTGGATCGGCGAGGCCGCGCACGTACCGGTGATCTGGGCCACGCAGGTGCTCGAGCAACTCGTCAAGAAAGGCACGCCCTCGCGCGGCGAGATGACCGACGCCGCAATGGCGGCGCGTGCCGAATGCGTGATGCTGAACAAAGGGCCCTATCTGTTCAAGGCGATCACCGAGCTCGACAATCTGCTCGGCCGCATGGCCGTGCATCAGCACAAGAAGACGCCGCAGCTCCGCAGGCTGCAGAGCTGGGGCTGAAAACACATTGGTATCAACCTAAGGTTGATTTCAATGTTCGCCTATCGTTCCATTGCAGCGGGGCTTGAGAGCTCGCGTGACTGGTTGCGTGGGGGCGTTCGATGGGAGTTCGCGGACTTTGCGTGGCGCTCGTCGTCGCGCTGCTGAATCTCGCCGGTCTGGCGCCGGCAGCGGCGCAATCACCGACCGAACGGATCGACGCCGCGCTGCAGAACATCACCACCCTCGTCAGAGCCGACCGCGTCGGCTACGCCACCATCTGGGATGGCAACAAGTACGTGCAGTGCCGCCGGCTGGCCAATCGCGACATGCGCTGCGAGGCCGCGGGCGTCACGCTGCAGCCTTCACTCGCGCGGGTGCTGAATGCAGAGCGTCAGTCGCGCCTCGTCGCTCTCGGCTGGGTGCTGGATCCGGCGTTCGGTAACTACACGCGCACGTTTCCCGGCGATATGCCGACCGCACAGATCGCCGATCATGTGCTCAAGGCGCTGACCGAGGCGTATGCGATCAACATCCCGGACCTCGAATTCGGCACCTCCTGGGTGGTCGACATGCCCTGCCCGCCGCGCAATGGGCCGTCTCAAAACCTCGCCGGCATGATCAACGACGCCAAATCGATGTTGCCCACCGCCCTGCTGAGCTGCTCCTACAAGGCGCCGGAAACACCGCAGCGGACCGAGACGCTGGCCGCGCTGCTCACGCTGTACGGGCCGAGTACGACCGCCGAGATACAGCGTCTCCGCATCAACGCCACGCAGCAGGTCTATGTCGTGTTCGACAGCGGCATCGGCTACATCCAGTGCATGCCGGAGATACCGCCCGTGGCGCTGTATTGTGAGGCACAGTCGGCCGAGAGTTGGCCGGCACTGACCGCCGTGCTGACGCCGGACAAGATCGCACGCCTGACCACAGCCGGCTATGCCGAACCCGGGCGCGCCCCGAACTACAGCAAAAGCTATCCGCTCACGCTAACCGACGCCGCGATCGCCACCGAGATCCTGACGCTGCTCCATAGCGTCTACGGCTACACCGGTTCGACCAAGCTGAAGATCCGCACCGAGTGAGTGGCGAGCATCGCCGCGATTGACAGCGGCAGCCACGCGGGCCCTAAGACGGAGCGCCCAACGCCCGCGCCGCCCGGCGCGAGCGATGCAAGGGCCATGGGAACAGTCACCTGGGGTCGCGGTGAGTTCGTGTTGGGATGTGGTGGTGGTCGGAGGCGGCATTGCCGGGCTCTGCGCGGCGCTTGCCGCGCGGCGCAGCGGCGTCTCGGTGCGCCTGCTCGACAATGGGCCTTTCGCCATGCGCGGCGGCAACGCGCGCCATGCCCGGAACTTCCGGGTCGTGCACGGCGAGCCCACCCCGTACGTGCCGGACAGCTATCAGGCGTCTGAATTCCGCGCCGAACTCGACAGCGTCACCGGTGGCACGGCCGACCACCCCTCGACGGAACGCATGATCGCCGGCTCCGAGACGCTGGTGTCATGGCTGATCGAGCACGGCGTCGCGATGCAGCCACCGTCGCTCGGCGTGGTGCCCTACTCGCGCCGCACCGTGTTTCCGCTCGGCGGTGGCAAGGCGATGGTCAATGCGCTGTACCGGCAAGCCGCCGCGCTCGGCATCGCGACCAGCAGTGACAGTGAGGTTCGTGCGCTTCGCGACGTCGCGTGCGACGGATGGATCGTCGAAGTCGCGGGCAGCGCGCCGGGGAAGTCCGTGATCGAAGCGCGCACCGTGATCGTCTGCGCCGGCGGCCCCGGCGGGGATGCCGCATGGCTCCGTGCGCATCATGGAGAAGCCGGCGACGGCCTGATGGTGCGCGGAACGCCTCACGCGGACGGACGGATGCTGGATCATCTGATCGGGTTGGGCGCAGGCGCGGTCGGCGACCCCACGGTTTGCCACATGGTGGCGGTGGACGCGCGCGGCCCGCGCTTCGACGGCGGCATCGTCACCCGGATCACCGCGATTCCTTTCGGCATGGTGGTGGATCCCGCGGGCGCCCGGATCGATGCCGTCGGGGCCGGTCAGGAGCCGACGCATTATGCGCGCTGGGGTCCGCGTATCGCGGCTTGCACCGACCAGACCGCCCACCTCATCCTCGATGCCGACGGCCTGCAGCGCGCCGCACCCCAGGCCTTTGCGCCGATCGTGGCGGAGTCGATCGCGTCTCTCGCGGTGGCGCTCGGCTGCGATCCGGCGACGCTCGAAGCCGCAGTCGCCTCGTTCAACGCCGCGCCGCCGGCCAGCGCAGGCCGGCTTGTACGCGCTCCGTTCGCGGCCTATCCGATGCGCGCCGGCATCACGTTCGTGCACCACGGCGTCGCCGTGGACGACCGGCTGCGGGTGGTGTGGGCGGACGGACGCTCCCGCGACGGCCTCTACGCTGCCGGCATGATCATGGCCGCCAATGTGCTGCGCCGCGGTTATCTCGCCGGCCTCGGCATCACGCTATCGGCCGTGTTCGGCCGTCTCGCCGGTGAGGAGGCGGCACGCCATGTCGCCCGATGATCCGACCGCCGAGGCCGAGCGCCAGCTTCGAATCTGCACAGCCTGCATGTATTGCGACGGCCTGTGTCCGGTGTTTCCGGCGATCGACAATCAGCACCGCTTCGAACTCAGCGACCTCGCTTATCTTTCCAATCTCTGCCACAACTGTCGCGGCTGCTGGAGTGTGTGCCAGTACACGCCGCCGCATCCCTTCGCCATCAATCTGCCGGCGACGCTCGCAGCGCTCCGTCAGCGATCCTACGCGGACTATCTATGGCCCGCCGCGCTGGGCCGTGCATTCCGCCGCCCCTTCCTCAGCATCGCTGTCGTGGTCGGCGCCGCGCTGCTGTTCACGCTCGCCGCCGTGCTGCTCTCAGCCTCTCCGGCCGAACTCTTCGTCGCCGATGATCGCGCCGGCGCGTTCTATCGCGTGCTGCCATGGCCGCTGATGGCGGGGGCCGCCGGCGCGTCGCTGCTGTGGGCTGTGCTCTGCATCGCGCTCGCGACGCTGCGCTACTGGCGCGCGATCGCGCCGCCGCTGCCGGCAAGCGCGATCCTCGGCGCACTGCGCCCGGCCTTGCGAGACATCACGACGCTGCGCCATCTCGGCGGCGGCGGGCCGGGATGCAACGATGTCGATGAGCGCCCGTCGCAGCAGCGCAGGATCGCCCACCACGTCATGGTCGCCGGCTTCCTCGGCACCGTACTCTCGACCATCGTGGCGGCGATCTATCACCACGCCTTCGGCTGGCTCGCGCCTTATCCTTTGCTGAGCCTCCCCGTGATGCTGGGCACTATCGGCGGAGTCGCGATGCTCGCCGGCATCGGCGGTCTGCTGTCGCTCGAACGGCGCGCCGACAAGCAGCCGTCCGATCCGCACGAAGTCCAGCTCAACGTCGCCTTCCTGATCCTGCTCGCGCTGGTGACGCTCAGCGGTCTCGCCGTGCTGGCACTGCGTGGCACGGCAGCGATGGGCCTATCGCTGACGGCACATCTCGGTCTCGTGTTCGGGTTCTTTCTGGTGCTGCCTTTCACCAAGGCGATCCACGCGCCGTTCCGGGCGGCGGCCCTGCTGCGGGCAGCCGCCGAAACGGCAGCGGCGAGGCCATCCGGGCGCAAGCGCGGGGACTGATCGGTTCGGGGCCGATCGCCGGCACGTGTTGATCCATCGCAAGTCCGCGCGAAATTATTGCACGGTTGCGGCTGCGGGCCGGACGGTCAGCTCGATTGACACCCTGTGGTTTTCAGATCAAACATCGCTCCGCCGACGGTTCCTGTCTTCGGACGGGACGAAGAGGGAATATCGGAAGCGCCATCCTGACTGGATGCGACGTGCCGAAGCTGCCCCCGCAACTGTGAACGGCGAGCCATTGCAACACGCCACTGGATCCTCCGGGAAGGCTGCGCTGGCGACGACCCGTGAGCCAGGAGACCTGCCGTCGCCTGCTGATTGACGCCATTCCGGGCGGGGTGTTCCGGGGTGAAGTTCGGCCGTTCGGAGTGCAGGTCCGTTCGCCGGTTTCGCATCATCGCAACGCGCGATGATCAACCGACGGAAACGGCGCGATGGCGCTCACGATTGTCACGTCCGATGATCGCGACGGATCTGATCCGGCGCATGCGGTCGCGCGTCCAGCCGATCTCGTCGTGATCTCCTGCTCGGATGCCGAGTTGGCCCGCTACGCGCTGGCGTGGCACGGCGGCGGCCGCGATCTGCCAACATTGTATCTGGCCAAGGTTCAGCGTCTCGTGCCGCATCCTGAAGAACCGCTGCACGCCGCTATCGCCACCGCACGCGGCGTACTGATCCATCTGCCGGAGGGCCTCGACGATTGGCGACGGGGCGTCGAAGCCGTTGCGGCCAGCGCGCACGACCGGCGGATTGCCCTCGCCGTCGTCGCTGCGACTGAGCAAACCGATCCGTCGCTCGACACGCTCTCCAACCTGCCGCGCACCACCCTGCGCCGACTGGCTGCGCTGTGCCGACGCGCGGATGCGCGGTCCGCCCGCGCGGTCCTCACCCAATTATCGCTGGCCGCCGGCCTGTCGATCGGACCGTGGCTCGCTGGCCCGGCCTCCGACGCACAGATCGATTGCGATCCGCACGAACCGATCCGCGGAGAAGCACGTTGAACTACGTCTACGAGACTGACGGTGATGCGATCTATCGCCAGTCGTTCGCCATCATCCGCGGCGAGGCCAAACTCGCACGCTTTGCGCCCGACGCCGAGATCATCGCGGTGCGGATCATTCATGCCAGCGGCATGGTGGATGTCGCGGACGATATCGTCTTTCATGGCGATCTCGTCGCCGCAGGCCGCGCTGCGCTGCGGGCCGGCGCGCCGATCCTGTGCGATGCGCAGATGGTCGCGAATGGTGTCACCCGCAAACGCTTGCCGGCCGACAACGAAGTGATCTGCACGCTGAGCGACCCGCGCGTGCCGGGGCTCGCCGCCGAACTCAACACGACGCGGTCGGCGGCCGCGCTCGAACTGTGGCGAGAACGGCTCGACGGAGCGGTGGTGGCGATCGGCAATGCGCCGACCGCGCTGTTCCGGTTGCTGGAAATCCTAGCCGAGCCCGATGCGCCGAAGCCCGCCGCGATTATCGGCATTCCGGTCGGCTTCGTCGGCGCCGCCGAGTCCAAGGAAGCGCTGCTTGAGGCCGCGCCGGCGCCCTGCGTCGTGGTGCGAGGCCGCCGCGGCGGCAGCGCAATGGCCGCCGCCGCGATCAACGCGCTCGCGAGCGAACGCGAATGAGCAAACCGACCGTCTACGGCGTAGGTGTCGGCCCGGGCGATCCGGACCTGATGAGCGTGCGCGCCGCACGGCTGGTAGGCGCCGCCAAGGTCGTCGCGTATTTCCGCAAGGCCGGCCGCGCCGGTCACGCGCGCACCATCGTCAATGGCATGCTGGCTGACGGCGTCGTGGAGGAGCCGCTCGACTATCCGGTGACGACGGAAATTCCGCTCGACGATCCCGCCTATGCGGCGACGCTGCGCAGCTTCTACGAAGAATGCGTCGCGCGGCTGTCGGCGCATGTCGCGGATGGCCGCGACGTGGTCGTGCTGTGCGAAGGCGACCCGTTTCTCTACGGCTCGTTCATGCATCTCTACGATCGATTGGTCGGCGCCGTGCCGGTCGTGGTGGTGCCGGGCATCTCCGGCATGGCGGCCTGCTGGACCGCCAGTGGTACACCGATTACTTACGGCGACGACGTATTGTGCGTGGTGCCTGCCACGCTGCGCGCCGACCGGCTCGCCGAAGTGGTCCGCACCGGTGACGCCGTGGTGATCATGAAGCTCGGCCGCAACCTGCCGAAAGTGCGGCGCGTGCTGCAGGACGTCGGTCTGCTCGACCGCGCCATCTACGTGGAACGTGGCGCAATGGCCGGCGAGACCGTGCTGCGTCTTGCTGACAAGCCGACCGACGACGCGCCCTACTTCTCCATGATCCTCGTTCACGGCCAGGGGCGACGGCCATGAGCGGCTCGCTCATCGTCGTCGGTCTCGGGCCCGGCGCGCCCGAACTGATCACACCGGAAGTCAGGGCCGCGCTCGCCGCCGCGACCGACCTGGTTGGCTACGCACCCTATGTGGCGCGCGTCGAGGCAGGCCCGGACGTCCGCCGGCACAGCTCCGACAATCGCGAAGAGATCGACCGCGCTACGTTCGCACTCCGGCTCGCAGCTGAAGGCCGGCGGGTCGTCATCGTCTCCTCCGGGGATCCCGGCGTGTTCGCGATGGCGGCTGCGTTGTTCGAAGCGGTCGAGGCTGGCGAGCCGTCCTGGCGCGACCTGGATATCCGCGTGCTCCCGGGTGTCAGCGCGATGTTCGCCGCGGCGGCACGGATCGGCGCGCCGCTGGGCCATGATTTCTGCGCGATCAATTTGTCGGACAATCTCAAGCCGTGGGACACGGTCGCGAAACGGCTGCGCGCCGCGGCCGAGGCCGACTTCATCATCGCGCTGTACAATCCGATTTCGAAAGCGCGGCAGTGGCAGCTCGAAGCCGCCTTCACGCTGCTGCGCGGTATTCATCCTGCCTCGGTGCCGGTGATCTTCGCGACCGCGGTGAGCGCGCCGCAGGAACGGATCGACGTCGTACCGCTCGGCGACGCGCAGCCGGACCGCGCCAATATGCGCACCGTGGTGATGATTGGATCCTCGCAAACCCGCGTGATCGAACGCGCCGACGGGACGCGCTTTGTCTACACGCCGCGCTCGGTCGGGGTGCTGTCGTGAACAAGCCAGTCCATCACATCGGCCACACTGGGGACGGTGCGCCGCGGCGGGATCGAAGGCCGTCGCACCATCACAACCGGCAAGCCAAGATCGCGCGCAGCCTCGATCTTCGCCACCGCGGCATCGCCGCCGGCATTCTTGGCAACCACGATCTCGGTGCGATGCGCGGCGAGCAGCGCCCGATCGGCAGTGCGATCGAACGGTCCCCGCGCGACCACAACCTCGACCTGCGACAATGGCAGAGGCCCGCGTGGTGGATCGACCAGCCGGACCAGATAGCTGTGCTGCTGATAATCAGCGAACAGATCCAGGTTCTGCCGCCCGATGCCGAGAAACACGCGGCGTGGCGCCCCGCCGAGCGCGATCGCCGCTGCCGGCAGATCGTCGACCTCGATCCAGCGATCGCCACTCCGCGGCTGCCACGGCGCGCGCTCCAGGGCGAGCAACGGCACTCCAGTTGCGACGCAGGCTTCCACCGCGTTGCGGCTCATCTGCGCGGCGAACGGATGCGTCGCATCGACGACGCGATCGATCCGCTCCGCACGCAAATAATCCATCAATCCGGCGGCGCCGCCGAAACCACCGATCCGCGATGGGATCGGCGGCAGCTTCGGCGTCTCGGTGCGGCCGGCGAACGACAGCACCGTGTCGATATGCGGTTCCGCCGCCACGGCCGCCGCGAGCCGGTTCGCGTCGGCAGTGCCGCCGAGGATCAACACGCGCAGGAGCTTGTCGGAGCGAGGTGCCATGGCGCTCAGCGATGACATAGCCGCGCCATGGCTGTCCATCGTCGGAATCGGCGAGGACGGCCTCGAAGGCCTCTCGGAGAAAGCACGCGCGCTGCTGGCACAGGCCGAGCTGGTGGTCGGCGGCGAGCGCCATCTGGCGATGGTGAGCGCACTCGGCAAGCCATCGCTGCCATGGCGCGTGCCGTTCGCGGACTCGCTGCCCGATGTGCTGGCGCAACGCGGCCGCAAGGTTGTCGTGCTGTGCTCCGGCGATCCGTTCTGGCACGGCGCCGGCGCCGTTCTGGCGGATCATCTTGCTGCCCACGAATGGACCGCGTTCCCTGCTCCGTCGACGTTCTCCTGGGCCGCAGCGCGGCTCGGCTGGCGACTTGAGACCACGATCACGCTCGGCCTGCACGCGCAGCCGATCGCGGCGCTGCGGCCCCATCTGCGGCCGAAAACGCGGCTGATCGTGCTGGTCCGCGACGGAGCAGCGGTCGCGCAGATCGCATCCTATTTGACGACGTCGAAATTCGGCGGCTCGCAGCTCACCGTGCTCGAAGCGCTCGGCGGGCCGCGCGAGCGCGTTCGCCGAGCCACAGCCGCCGCCCTCGCGTTTCCTGATATTTCCGCGCCAGTCGCGCTGGGCATCGCGGTCGCGGCAGAACCCGACGCCGCAATCATTCCCGTCACGGCCGGCTTGCGCGATGCGCTATTTCAGACCGACGGCCAGCTCACCAAGCGCGAGGTGCGCGCGTTGACGCTGTCGAGCCTCGCGCCGATCGGCGGCGTGCTGTTGTGGGACATCGGCGCCGGCTCGGGCTCGATCGGCATCGAGTGGCTGCTCGCGGCGCGGAGTAATCGCGCGATCGGCATCGAGGCGCGCGCCGATCGGCTGGCGAACGCGCGCGCCAATGCCGAGGCGCTCGGCGTGCCGCAGTTCGATCTGCGGCTCGGGCAGGCACCGGAGGCGCTTGCTGATCTGCCGACGCCGGACGCCGCATTTATCGGCGGCGGCGCCAGCAGGCCTGGCGTGCTCGACGCGGCTTGGCAGGCGCTGCCGCAGGGCGGCCGCCTGGTCGTCAACTCCGTGACGCTGGAGAGCGAAGCGCTGCTGATCGCCTGGCACGCGCGCCACGGCGGCGAGTTGCTGCGGCTCGGCGTCGAGCGCGCCGCTCCGGTCGGCGGCCTCACCGCGTGGCGCGCCGCAATGCCGGTGGTGCAGTGGAGCGTCCGCAAATGACGCGCGTGGTGATCGGCCTCGGATTTCGCCCGGCAGCGCCGCAGGCGTCGATCGCCGAAGTCATCGCTGCGGCGCGCGATGCCGCGGCGCCCGCGCAGCCAAAGCTGCTCGCGACACCGACGGACAAGAGCGCGTACCCACCGCTGATCGCTGCGGCCGAAGCCGCCGCTCTGCCCTGCCTCGCCATTGATGCGTCAACACTGCAGCAGGCCTCGGCGCGCATCAACACTCATTCAGAGCAAGTCCACCGCGCTCGCGGCGTCGGCAGCGTCTGCGAAGCGGCTGCGTTGGCAGCTGCCGGCCCGACTGCCCGCCTTACCGTGTCCCGCCTGGTATCGCGCGACCGCCAGGCTACCGCTGCGGTCGCGATCGAGGAGACCACTTGATGACCGTCCACTTCATCGGCGCCGGCCCCGGCGCGCCGGACCTGATCACCGTGCGCGGGCAAGATCTGGTCAGGCGCTGCCCAGTCTGCCTCTATGCCGGCTCGCTGGTGCCGCGCGAACTCATCGCGCAATGCCCGCCGAACGCCCGCATCGTCGACACTGCGCCGCTGGATCTCGACGCCATCACGGCAGAGTTTGTTGCGGCCAACGAAGCCGGCCACGATGTTGCGCGGCTGCACTCCGGCGATCTGTCGGTGTGGAGCGCGATGGGTGAGCAAATTCGGCGGCTCGAAGCGCACGGCATCGCCTATACGGTGACGCCAGGCGTGCCGTCGTTCGCCGCTGCTGCGGCGGCGCTGGGCCGCGAACTCACGCTTCCCGAAGTCGCGCAGACCGTGGTGCTGACGCGGACCTCAGGCCGCGCCTCGGCGATGCCGCCGCGCGAAACGCTCGACGCTTATGCGGCGACCGGCGCGACGCTGGCGATCCATCTGTCGGCGCATGTGCTGGACAAGGTGGTCGCGACGCTGCGCCCACACTACGGCGACGACTGCGCGGTCGCAGTCGTCGTGCGCGCGAGTTGGCCCGAGGAGCAAATCATCCGCGGCACGCTGACATCGATCGCCGCGCAGGTGACGGCAGCGGGTATCGATCGCACCGCGCTGATCCTGGTCGGCCCATCCCTGGCCGCGACCGATTTCCGCGATAGCGCGCTGTACGATGCCGGCTACGACCGTCGCTATCGACGCTCGGCACAGGACGATAGCGCCTGTGACTAACCACGGCCGCACTCATCCGCGCGGATTGATCATCGCTGCGCCGTCGACCAACAGCGGCAAGACCACCGTGACGCTGGCGCTGCTGGCCGCGCTGCGACGCCGCGGCTGCGTCGTGCAGCCGTACAAATGCGGGCCGGACTACATCGACCCGGCGTTCCATGCCGCCGCGGCCGGCCGGCCCTGCTACAATCTCGACTCCTGGGCCTTCACTCGCGGCCGCGTTGCCGCGCTTCTCGGCGCGGCGACCGGCGCTGATCTTTGTATCGCCGAAGGCGTCATGGGTCTGTTCGACGGCGGCAGTCACGCCGGCGCGTGGGGGCATGGCGCAACCGCCGACATCGCGGCGGCGACCGGCTGGCCGGTAGTGTTGGTGATCGACGTCGCCGGGCAGTCGCAGTCCGCCGCCGCTGTGGCGCTCGGCTTCGCGCGCTATCGGGACGATGTGAGGGTGGCGGGTGTCATCCTCAACAACGTCGCGAGCGCGCGGCACGAAACGCTGGTCCGCGCCGGTTTCGCCGCGCATCCGATCCCGGTGCTCGGCACACTGGCGCGCCACACCAGCCAGTCCATCAAAAACCGTCACCTCGGTCTGGTGCAGGCGCGCGAGCATGCGCAACTCGGCGAACGGCTCGAGGCGCTGGCAACTCTGGCCGAGCAAGGCATCGATCTTGCCGCGCTCGAACGGGCCGCGCAGCCCGCGCGGTTTGATACGCCGGCGACGCCGACCTTTGCGCCCCCGGGCCAGCGCATCGCGCTGGCGAGCGACGACGCGTTCTCCTTCATCTATCCGCATCTGCTTGCCGGCTGGCGCGCCGCCGGCGCCGATATCGTGCCGTTCTCGCCGCTTGCCGACGAAGCGCCGGACGACAGCTGCGATGCCGCCTGGCTGCCCGGCGGCTATCCCGAACTCCACGCCGGCCGCCTCGCTGCGGCTTCGCGATTTATGGGAGGGCTGCGCGGCTTCGCCGAAACGCGCGCAGTCCACGGGGAGTGTGGCGGCTACATGGTACTCGGCTCCGGGCTGATCGATGCCGACGGAGCGCGCCACGCCATGGCCGGCCTGCTCGGCCTAGAAACCGACTTCGCACAGCGCAAGCTGCATCTCGGCTACCGCGTTGCGACGCTGCAGGCACCAGCCGCCGGCCATCCCGCAGGCGCCGTGCTGCGAGGCCACGAATATCACTATGCGCGCGTGCTCTCCGTCGGCGACGAACCGCTCGCCAGCATCCGGGACGCCTCGGGTGCCGCGACTGCTGAAACCGGCAGCCGTCGGGGGCACGTCACCGGTACATTCTTCCATCTGATCGACACTGCACAGGAGCTTGCCGCGTGATCCCGGGCTCTCCGACCTCACCCTTCCCGCCCGGCAGCGTCGCGCTGGTCGGCGCCGGGCCCGGCGATGCCGATCTCTTGACGCTGCGGGCGATCCAGCGGCTGCAGGCGGCCGAAGTGGTGCTGTACGACGATCTCGCCGGCGAGGACTTCATGTCCTTCGTCAACTCCGAGGCCGAACTCGTCGCCGTCGGCAAGCGCGCCGGCCATCCCTCGCCCAAGCAGGACGAGGTCAGCAGGCTGATCGTGGCCTATGCGCGGGCCGGCAAACGTGTGGTGCGGCTGAAAGCCGGCGATCCGACGATCTTCGCCAGATCGGACGAAGAGCTGCGCGCGTTGCGCGACGTCGGTATCACCGTGGAGATCGTGCCTGGGATTACCACTGCGACCGGGGCTGCGGCGGCCCTGGGTGCGTCTCTGACCAAGCGCGGCGTGGCGCGCCGGGTTCAGCTCGTGACCGGTCACGACGTCGACGGCCGCCTGCCCGGCGACCTCGATATCGCTGCGCTGGCCGACCCGGCGGCGACAACCTGTATCTATATGGGCAAGGCGACCTTCCCGGCGCTGGTCGAGCGCCTGCTCGCGGAGGGCCTTGATCCATCGACGCCGGCGGCCGTCGTCGAAAGCCTGGGGTCGCCAGAGATGCGTGTCGTGCGCGGCTCCGTCGTCGAGATCGCCAGGCAGCTCGCAGCGGAACGCCCGCACGGCGCCTGCATGATCATTTACGGCTTCGCTCTGGCGCAGGTCTGAGTCCGAGCGCGCAGGTATTCCTCAGCTTCGCCGCTCCAGCGCCAGCCTCAGGCCAAAGCCGATCAGCACGGCACCGGTCAGCCCGTCGATGCTGCGTGTGAAGCCGGGGCGGCGCAGCAGGCGCGCCAGGGGACGCGTCGCCGCCGTCAACGCCGCGAACCAGAGCAAACCCATCGTCGCATGAATGGCCGCAAGGCCGACGCTGAACGCGACCACCGGTACATCGGTGGGAATAAACTGCGGCAGGAAGCTGACGTAGAACACGCCGACCTTCGGATTGAGCAGATTGGTCACCATGCCGCGCCAGAACCAGCCGGCGGGAGATGCATGCGGCCCCTCGCCGCCGGCCGGCTCCGCCGTTAGTGGCGCGGCGGGATGGCGCCTTAGGGCCGCGTGGATCATCTGGCCCCCAAGCCAAATCAGATAGGCCGCGCCGGCGATCTGCAGCACCCGGTAACCGATCTCCGACAACGCCAGCAACGCTCCGAGTCCGAGCGAGACCAGCAGGCCCCAGGCCAGCACACCCGCTGAGACACCGGCGCCCGCCGCCATGGCGGACCTGGCGCCTTCGACGGTGGCGGTGCGCAGGACCAGCGCGGTGTCGAGGCCCGGCGTGAGGGTCAACAGCGCTGCGGCGGCGGTGAATGCGGCAACGGCCGAGATCGGATCCACGTTCTTCTCCGGCAAGGCTCAAACGGATCGAGCCAGCATACACGGATAGACCGGCAGTCGAAGCCGGCCAGCAGTGCTCTACCGCGACCGAGGCCGCGGCCGTTGCAGCAGATTCTCCGCGCTTCACGTGATCGTGTCCGCTTATCTTGGCGGCGCACTGTCATAGCGCTGACATCTTCAGCCCTGCGCAGGAGGCGGTTCGGTTGCAGCGCCCTCTTCTCACTTCGATTAGTCATCATCGCGCGGGCATCGCGGCGCGCAATGGTGGCGCGCGAGACACACGTAGTTGACCAAGGTAGACACGCGATCCTGCCCGCGTGAGGCTCACCTGCATCTGATTTCGACGATCAGTCGCGCACCACGACAGCACTCAACTGAGCCGCGAAAAGTTGAGGCAAACCTGTGACGACGACACGCGTCGAATTCGGGAGATAGCAGCGGTTCGCAGGAGCTTGACGCAAGTCAATATCGGCTTCCGTCCAGGACCGACACGTTACGCCCACACGCTTCGTCGTAGTCCACGAACAGGAACAGCCAATGAGCTACGCCACGACCTTTCCGTACACGGGCGAGACTCTGAAGACCTTCCCGAATGCCACCGATCAGGAGATCGCACAGGCGATCGATGCCGCGCATGATGCGTTTCTGGCCTGGCGCGAAATGTCGTTCGCCGCGCGGGGCGCGGTGCTGCAGCGCGCCGCGGACCTCCTGCGGCGAGATGCGGAGGACTACGCCAAGCTGCTGACGCTGGAGATGGGCAAGCTGTTCGTCGAGGCGAAGGCCGAGGTCGAGCTCTCCGCCAGGATTTTCGAGTACTACGTTCACAACACCGAACGCCTGCTCGCCCCCGAGCAATTGCCCGTCGCCGATCCGGCCGAGGGCGAGGCCGTGATCGTCTGCGAGCCGCTCGGCGTACTGCTCGCGATCGAGCCGTGGAATTTTCCGTACTACCAGATCGCGCGGATCATCGCGCCGCAGCTGTCGGCCGGCAACACGATGCTGCTGAAGCACGCGTCCAACGTTCCGCAAAGCGCGGCGGCATTCGAGCGACTGATGCGCGAGGCCGGGCTGCCGAGCGGCGCGTTCATCAACCTCTACGCGACGCGTTCACAGGTGGAGACGATCATCAACGATCCGCGCGTGCACGGCGTCGCACTCACCGGATCGGAAGATGCCGGCGCCACCATCGCGGGCCTCGCCGGCAAGGCGTTGAAGAAATCCACCATGGAGCTCGGCGGTGCCGATGCTTTCATCGTGCTGGCCGACGCCGACCTCGACAAGACCGTCAGGTGGGCAGTGTTCGGCCGGCACTGGAACGGCGGCCAGGTGTGTGTGTCGTCGAAGCGGATGATCATCGTCGACGAGGTGTACGACGAGTTCCTGGCACGCTATCGCAAGGGCGTGGCGGAGCTGAGAGCCGGCGATCCGTTCGATGCGGCGACGACGCTGGCGCCGCTGTCGTCGCAGGGCGCGGCCGACGAGATCAAGGACCGCATCCGTCAGGCGGTCGCGCATGGGGCCAAGGCCGAGGAAGTCGGGCCGCCCGTCCCCAATCAGGGCGCGTTCGTGCAGCCGACGATCCTGACCGACCTCGGCGAAGACAATCCGGCGCGCTATTGGGAGTTCTTCGGCCCGGTGTCGATGTTGTTTCGCGCCGCCGACGAGAACGATGCTGTGCGCATCGCCAACGACTCGCCCTACGGACTCGGCGGCTCGGTGTTCACCTCAAACCCGAAGCATGGCGCCGAGGTCGCGCGGCGGATCTCGACCGGAATGGTGTTCGTCAATCACCCGACCAAGGTGGAGGCGGACCTGCCGTTCGGCGGCATCCGCCGCTCCGGCTACGGCCGCGAACTGCTCGGCCTCGGCCTCAAGGAATTCGTGAACCACAAGCTGATCGACGTCGTCGATATCGACGCCAGGTTCTAGCGACACGGCCTGCCGCCGGCCACGACGATCCGGCCGGCGATGCGATCCTTCGCGCGACGCGTCCGTCGAGGCGCCGCGCACTCCGTCTGCAAAACGTCAGGGAACTCCTCATGGTCAAAACGATGAAAGCCGCCGTGGTCCGCGAATTCGGCAAGCCACTGGTAATCGAAGAAGTAACCGTGCCGACGCCGGGCGCCGGCCAGATCCTCGTCAAGATCGCCGCGACCGGCGTGTGCCACACCGATCTGCACGCCGCCGACGGCGACTGGCCGGTCAAGCCGAAGCCACCCTTCATTCCCGGCCACGAGGGTGTCGGTTACGTCGCGGCGGTGGGCGCGAACGTCAAGCACGTCAAGGAAGGCGACCGCGTCGGCGTGCCCTGGCTCTACACCGCCTGCGGCCACTGCAAACACTGCCTCGGCGGCTGGGAGACGCTGTGCGAGGAGCAGCAGAACACGGGCTATTCGGTGAACGGAAGCTTCGCCGAATATGTCGTCGCCGATCCGAACTATGTCGGCCATCTGCCCGACCACGTTTCGTTCGTCGATATCGCGCCGATCCTGTGTGCCGGCGTCACCGTCTACAAGGGCCTGAAAGTCACAGATACCAAGCCCGGCGACTGGGTGGTGATCTCGGGCATCGGTGGCCTCGGGCATCTGGCGGTGCAGTACGCCAAGGTGATGGGACTGAACGTCATCGCGGTCGATATCGACGACGCCAAGCTCGACCTCGCACGCCGGCTCGGCGCCACCTTGGGGGTGAACGCCCGGCACGAGGATCCCGCCGCCTTCGTCAAGAAAGCCGTCGGCGGCGCTCAGGGCGTCCTTGTCACCGCGGTTTCGCCGAAGGCGTTCGAACAGGCCCTGGCGATGGTCGACCGCGGCGGAACGGTGTCGCTGAACGGCCTTCCGCCGGGCGATTTCCCACTGTCGATCTTCGACACTGTGCTGAACGGCATCACGGTTCGCGGTTCGATCGTCGGCACCCGGCTGGACCTGCAGGAAGCACTCGACTTCGCCGGCGACGGCAAGGTGAAGGCGACAATCGCGACCGACAGGCTGGAGAACATCAACCAGATCTTCGAGCGGATGCACCAGGGCGACATTCAGGGCCGCATCGTCATCGACTTCGAGTCGTAGCGCTGAGATCTACGAACCTCCAGCAACACAGCGGCATCCGGTTTCTCCGTCCGATGCCGCTGCGTTCGCTGGATGGCGAGTGACGCGCGCTCAGGCCTGTCCGGTCAGCGCAGTCACGAACTGCCGATAGGAATGCAGCGGACGGCCGAGCATTCTGGTCAGGCGCTGGACGTCGCCGACCTCGGGCACCATGCCGTCGCTGACATAACGCTCGGCCATCAGCCGCATCTCATAGGCCATCCATTTCGGCATGAAGCTCGCGACGTTCTGCTCGAAGCCGGAGGGATCATCGCCGCCATAGACCACAGGGCGGCCGAGCACCTCGGACCAGATCGCCGCGGCGCTGGCGCCGGTCAGCGTATCGGGGCCGACCAGATTGATGGTCTCGGTCGGCAGCTTTGCCGGCGCCTGGTCGCGTCGGATCAGCTCGATCGCCGCGATCTCGGCGATGTCGCGCGCATCGACCATGGCGATCCCCTTGCTGCCGATCGGCATCGGATAGACGCCATGGTTCAGGACGACGTCCTTGATCATCGTTTCGTTGTCGATGAAGTAAGCGGGCCGCAGAATGGTGGCGCTGAAATCCATCTGCGTCAGCATCCGTTCGCCGCCGGACTTCACCGCGAAATGCGGCACGTTGACGAAACGGTCGGCGTGCAGCACGGACTGATACACCACGCGCTCGATGCCCTGCTCGCGGGCGATGTTCAGCGTGATCAGCGCCTGCGTGAATTCATTGCCGCTCACGGCATTGAGCAGGAACAGCGTGTTCACGCCGGCAAAGGCGGCGCGCAGCGAGTCGATGTCGAGCAGATCGCCCTTGGCGATCTCGACGCCGGCCGGAAGATCGGCCTTGGCCGGGTCGCGCACCAGCGCGCGGACGCTGGCGCCGCGGGCGGCGAGCTGCTGAACGAGATGGCGGCCAACGCGGCCGGTGGCGCCGGTGATCAGGATTGTCATGGGATCTCTCCGTGGGTTGGGGTTCGAAGACATCCGGAAAATGAGTGATCCACATTCAAGCCGATAGACGGTATATCTGGACGATCTGTCCCACTGGTGGAACGATATGGACCTCCTCGCCCTAGCCGATTTCACCCTCGTGGCCCGGCATGGTGGCTTCGGTCGCGCCGCCCGGGCTGCCGGACGTCCGAAAGCCACGCTGTCCCGGCGGGTCGCGGAGCTCGAGGCTGCGCTGGCGCTGCGGCTGTTCGAACGCGGCGGTCGGACGCTGAAGCTGACCGAGGAAGGCCGGACGCTGTACGAACGCGCGGGCCATCTGCTCGCGGAGCTCGAGCAGACCGCGGCGGCGATCGCGGCCGGCGGCGAAAAGCCCAGAGGCCGGCTCCGCATCAGCGCGCCGCTGCTGTTTTCGCAAACCGCGATGGGCAAGATCGCGGCCGGTTTCGCGCTGAGCTATCCGGAGGTGCGGCTCGAAGTCACGACCGAAGACCGCCCGGTGGATATGATCGAGGAAGGCTTCGACCTGGTCATACGCGTCAATCCGGACCCCGACGACAATCTGGTCGGCCGGATTTTCCTGCGCGACCGGCTGCTGGCCGTCGCCAGCCCCCGGCTCCCTCGGCCTGAAGGCAATCGTCCAGCGCCTGCCGTCGTTCGTTCGGCAGGCGACCGGCAGCCATGGACGCTGAAGACCCAAGACGGCCGCTCAACGCTCGCAATCGAGCCGGCGCTCGCGGTGTCGTCGCTGATCATGGCGCGCGACGCCGTCCGGGCCGGGGTCGGCGCCGGACGGCTGCCGCTGTCGTTGGTCAGCCACGATCTCGCCGACGGCTCCCTCGTGGCCTGGGGCGACATCGACGCCCCCGACATCACGTTGTGGACGCTCTACCCGTCACGGCGATTACTCAGCGCGCGGGTGTCGGCGTTTCTCGCCTATCTCAAGCAGGCGTTTCCGGCCGGCACGCCGGACGAACTCGCCGCATTCGTTGGACGGTCGTGATCGTCCCGCCAATGCTGCGCTTCAGCGGCGATAGCGGTTAGTCACCAGCAGCGGCGGCGTGCTGCGCCGCCATCTCGACATCGGCCGCGTTGACGCGCTGGAATGCGGGCCGCGCGGTGACACGTTCGGCATAGCCCACGAACATGTCGGTCTTCGGCACCAGCCCGAAGTTCATCGTCCAGCTCAGTGCCATGCCCCACAATACATCCGCGGCGGTGAAGCGTTCGCCGAGCAGATACGGCCCGCTCGCAAGCTGCGCTGCAAGCGCGCCGAGCATGGTGTCGTAGTCCGCATAGGGCGACATTGCCACCGGCGCCGGCTCGCGTTGCATGAATTTGTCGACCACCGCCGGCTCGAACGACGAGCCGTAATACGCGATCCAGCGCAGATACGGGCCGCGCAGCGGATCATCCAGCGATGGCGCGAGGCACGCCTGCGGAAACAGATCGGCCAGATAGATCGTGATCGCGACCTGCTCGGTGACCAGCGCATCGCCGCGGCGGATCGCCGGCACCTTGCCGAGCGGATTGATGGCCAGATAGCCGGGCTGGCGCTGCTCGCCGGCCTTCATGTTCAGCACATGCAGGTCGTACGGCGCGCCCAGCTCCTCGAGCAGCACGCGCATGCCGGTCGCCCGGGTCTGCGGCGAAGAGAACAGGGTCAGTCGGTTCGGATCGGTCACGGCGGTCTCCATCGGCCAGCTTGCGAGGCGACTGTCGTAACAGCCCATACCTGACATCTTCTGTCAGGTATGGTTCAATGAATCATGCGCGCGAGCCGGATGCTGTCGATCCTCACCACCCTGCAGGCCAAGGGCCGGGCCACCGCACCGGACCTGGCCGAGGCCTGCGAAGTCTCGGTGCGCACGATCTATCGCGACATCGACGCGCTCGCCGCGTCCGGCGTGCCGGTCTATGCCGACCGCGGCGCCGACGGCGGCTATCGGCTGCTCGACGGCTATCGGGTGCGGTTGAACGGCCTGTCGCAGAGCGAGGCCGGCGCCCTGTTCCTCGCCGGCCTGCCCGGCCCCGCCGCCGCGCTCGGGCTCGATGCCGCGATGATCGCCGGACAGAACAAGCTGATGGCCGCGCTGCCGGCGAATGTGCGCGAAGACGCCGGCCGCATGCAGGAGCGCTTCCACCTCGATGCGCCCGGCTGGTTCAGCGAGGCCGAAGAGCCCAGGCACCTGCGCGCCATTGCCGGCGCGGTGCTGCGCGGGACGCTGCTCGATATCCGCTACCAGAGCTGGCGCGGGCAGAAGCAGCGGCGCATCGCGCCGCTCGGCCTCGTGCTGAAAGGCGGCGGCTGGTATCTGGCCGGACAGGTCGACGGCAGCGTCCGAACCTATCGCATCGCTCGCGTGCTCGACTGCACCGCGCTGGACGACCGCTTCCCGCGCCCGGCCGATTTCGATCTCGTCGCCTACTGGCAAAGCGCGACGCTGCGCATGGAGGCCGAGCTTCATCCGAACATCGCCACTGTCCGGCTGTCCCCGCTCGGCGTGAAGCTGCTAAATGCGCTGAGCCAGCCCTACGTCAGAACCCGCACGCAGCTCGACGACGGGGCGGACGCCGACGGCTGGCGCGTGGCAAGGATTCCGGTCGGCACGACGTCCTGGCACGCCGCAGCCGAGCTGCTGCGGCTCGGGCCGGAAGCGGAAGTGCTGGAGCCCGCCGAGCTGAGGGAAGCGATGGCGGAGATGGCGCGGGCGATGGCCGAGCGATATGCGGCAGTCCCATCGCCAGGTCGCCGGCCTGCCGATGGCCTAACTGCTTGCTAAGGCCGGCAGCCCGCCGCCTCGGCTTCCTGGACGCTGCAGAACCAGCGCTTGCCTGGCCCCATCTTGAGCTTGGCGTAGGACCGGCCACCCGGTCGCTGGGCGGTGCACCTGCCGGTCCAGCCGAAACTCGCCTTGATAGTGCAGTCCGGAGACGGCGGGTCGGCCGTGGACGCGGCACCGAGCAGGATCTCTGTCGCGGAGCTCGGCGCCCTGTCGGCCCCGACGATCTTGGTGCGACGACTTCGATCGCGCCAGCTTGCAGGTGCGATGAACGCGCCGGACCACAGGCCCGCCTGCGCCTCGCGGGCGATCGCCTCCGACGACTCGTAGGCCTGCAAAGACCCGGAGACCGCCAGGGCCCACCCTGAGCGCACGATCCAGTCCGCAACGCTCTCGGTGCCGACCGCACAACTGCCGAGCGATCGGCCGACCTTGTCGCGGCCGGCGACCTGGCAGGTCCATGGCTTGTCGCCGAAGCGCTTGATCAGCTCGTCGCGCGCCGCAAGGCCGCAGGTCCACCCCGTGCCCTTTTCGTCGACGCAGACCTGATCGCTGTCCGGCGCGTCGATGCCCTGCAGCCGGATTTTCGTGCCGTTGATGTCGATCGTGCCGCCGTCGAGGATCCGCGGGACACCTGCCAGTTCGATGGCGTCGTCACCCGGCAGACAGACGTACTGCGTGCCCCGCATGCCCAGGCACTTCGCCGCGCCGGGCGCGAAGTCGATCTTGACGCCCGTCTCGCGCGACTTTCCATACGGTCCGCGATCGTTGATGCGGATCTGGCAGGTGCGGCCGTTCACCGGATTGACGACCGTGACGCTGGTCCCCAGCGGGTAGTCGTGAGACGCCGCCGTGAGGGTGTCGTGCCTCATCGGTTCCCCGCTGCTGGTCCGCGTTCCGATCGAGTACATCGAGGCCATCACCTCCTTGCCGGGCCCGCAATTGCCGGTCCGATGCACGAACCTGTGCACGGTGTCCCAGCCACCCGCATCGGCACTCTGGCTCGCGAGCGCGACCACCATCGCGACCACGCCACCAACCGCCCTCTTCGAAATGCTCCGCATCAGTCCATCGCCTCACAAGGCGCTTCGCTTAGCACAGTCGGCGGGGAAATGAAGGGCGGGACAAGGACGGCGGGGTGAGCGGGTGTTGGCAGACGCCGCCGGGATTGGTTGGCTCCGATTCGGACATTCGGACCGGAGCCCAAAGCGTCTCAAATCTCGCTAGACAATGGCCTGGGACGACGCGAACGAAGGCCGGTGCAGCGGCCGTTTGACCTCAATCATATTCTAGGCCGTCCAGGAAGAGTAGCTAACGCCCCTTGGCTGAAGATAGAAACTTACCTAGGATTGCATTTTTAAAAGCTATTCACCAAGGGTTCTTGCGTGACAACTATTCAAAACGAGAAAACCATCAGCCGAACAGAACGCCTAAAGGCGCCCACGCCATGGCCCGGCGCTAACGCGAGGCTTTTGGGTTTAGGGCTGGGTCTTCCCGTTGCTCCACTCGACCGACTAGCTAATTTCAGCGCGTCAGAATTTGAACGATTTACCCTAGAGTGGGCCTGCGGTTACCTTGCTGTCAAAGTTCCTAGCATCATCGAAGTTCAGCAGCGCGGGGGAGCAGGAGATAAAGGGCGCGATGTCATTGCCTGGCTAGACCCTAATACGACCCTAAAGCGCAGATGGACCCTTTATCAATGTAAGCACTATGGCTCCGCACTCGGGGCCGGGACCGCAGCCGCGGAAATTGGCAAAGTTGTCTTTTATAGCCACCGCGGCGACTATAGCTTTCCGCACGAGTATCATTTTATCACCCATAAGGGGGTGACCTCCCCCTTCCAAGATTTGCTGGACGAACCTGAAGCGCTGCGAAAGTTCGTCATCGACAATTGGGACAAATATATCAGAACGGAAGTTCGCAAAGAGCCAGTCGATCTCACCCCAGAACTAAAGTGCTACATCGAGAAAATTCCATTCACCGCTTTTAGGGCAAAACAGCCGCTCGATCTGATCAATGAACACGCGCAGACACGTTACCACCTCACCGTTTTCGGTCTACCTCTCATCGAACGCCCCAAACCGCCCGAGCCACCTTCCGCGGTTGCTCCAGGGGAGAATGAGTACGTGACCCAACTACTTGCCGTCATCTCGGCAGATCTAGGTCAATCGGTGTCGGCTTTAGCCGATTTTGCACATTCCGATAGACACAAGCGCCTGTTCGATCGCTCACGCCTGACTTTCTATCACGCCGAGGGTCTCAAAGAGCTTGCTCGGGACCAAATGGCTGATGAAGCCTTCTTCGAGACCCTGTTGGAAGAATTTGTTGACGGCCTGTATCATTGGCATACTGGGGAGCCTGATGGCTACCAACGGCTTATCTCCACGATCAAAGCCTCGCAGGCCCTGCAATTGAGCAGGCACGTGCTAGAGCCTCACGTCCTCCCCAACGATCGTGAAGGAATGTGCCATCAAATGGCAAACGCCGGCCGCGTACACTGGTGCGACTAATGAGCCGACCGGCCCATCAACCACGCCCCTTTAATACGCCGATTGAATCCGGTTTGAGACTACTGTTCGCGCTGAACCAAGCGGACGGCCGGTCGTTCGATCTCCAGCGCTTAGTATCATACGACTATCTCTTAGTGCACTCTGGCGACGTCGCTGACGGTCCAGCAAGCCTCCATCCGGCAGTACCGTATCGAGGTAGTGAATTGCTTGTAAAACGCGAGCTAGTTCGGATCGGTCTAGACGCAATGTTCGCAAGAGAATTGTTGGACAAAAGCTTCGACACAACCGGCATCAGCTTCCGAGCGACAAAGTTGACTGCCCCCTTCCTAGAATTACTTGCCTCCTCCTATGCCGCGGCCTTGCGGTTGCGCGCTAAATGGGTCGTGAATAGATTTGCAACTTACTCAGATGCAGAATTGGAACGCTATATGACCGAAAACATCGGTCGCTGGGGCGCGGAATTTGAACGATTATCCGCCATCAAGGAACTTGAACTATAATGCTCCAAATTAGAGAAATCTTACTGAGCGGCAAAGGACTTCAGGACGCGTCCGTGAAATTTGGAGCCGGAGCCAATGTCATTGCCGGAGAGTCGGACACCGGGAAAAGCTACTTGCTCCATTGCCTCGATTACATATTTGGTGCGGACGAACTAAAGAAGCGCATCCCGCAAGCTGAGCCGTATGAGAAGCTCTCGGTCGAATTCCAAAACTCGGCAGGAGAATACCTTTCTCTCGTTCGAAGCCTTTCAGGCGGCGATCTTTCTGCTCACAAATGCCCTATCGCCTCGATAGTGGACGGCGGAGAGACCATTGCTAATCGCAGGCGCGGCCTTAGCAAAGCGCCCGACGTAACCTCCATCCTCTTCCCGTTCGCAGGCATTTCCGAAGCTCAATTGCGCAAAAACAACAATGGAGAAACCCAACGGCTCACCATACGGACATTTCTTCCCATCATCATCGTCGATGAGGTGTCCGTGATCGAAGAGAACTCGCCGGTTCTTGGAACGCCGCGCTTCGACGACACCGCACGGAAACGCATGTTTGCATACATGCTCTCGGGGAAAGATGACTCGAGCGTGATTGCAACAGAAAGAAAGGCGATTGCCGTCGCACGGCTCAATGGCCAATTAGCTCTTATCAACGACCTTCTTGCGCCGCTCGAACAACGCATTCAGAGAAATACGACTGAGCCCGCGGACGACTCAATCGACAAGATCGACGAAGCGATAACTCGGGTCTCTGATGGATTATTGGTAGTCGAGAACACGCGCATTACGCTGATGCAAGAACGCGAAGACGCAGCCGCCGTCAGGGTAAAGGCAGAAACGCAACTCCTCGCGATTGACCAATTATTGACAAGATATCAACTTCTCTCAGAACATTATACTTCGGATTTAGACCGGTTGGACTTCGTATCGGAAGGTATCCATTACTTTAGCAGTTTGCAGGAAGTGACATGCCCGCTTTGTGGTCAGAGCATGAACGAGGATCATGCCCACAAAATCGCTCAGCCCAGCGCTGACATATACATCGCGGCCCGCGCAGAAGCGGCCAAAATCCTCGCCCAGCGTCGCGATCTTGATGATGCGATCGCTAGCTTGAAGCGGCGTCGAGAGGCGCGCAACGCTGAGCGCATAATAGCAGAAGATACATTCCTCTCTGCCGAGCGGCGCTTGACTGAAATTGTTCAACCTGCAATTGCGAATAGCACCGCACAGCTGAACCGTCTGAACGCCCGGCGCCTGGAATTGGAGACTACCCGCAACGACATTCTGCAGGCTGAGACTCTTCGTTCACTCAAAGCGAGGATTGAAGAGACCTCAGCCGGCAATAGTCGCGGCAAGAGGCAATGGGAAGAATTACCTGGCGATTCCTTAAATGCCCTATGCAAGGAAATCGAGGCCATTCTCGGTGAGTGGAAATGGAACGGTGAAGGCAGGGTCGAGTTCGACCAAAAGGCTTATGATATCAAGGTGGACGGTCAGACTCGACAGTCTCACGGCAAGGGAGTGCGAGCTGTCCTGTATTCCGCCTTTGTGATCGCCCTCGTCCGTTACTGCCAGAGAGAGGGCCTGCCTCATCCAGGGTTTGTAATTATCGACTCTCCCCTAACAAGCTACAAAAAGCGGGGGGCTGGCGTCCGTGGTGCGGATACCACTGTAAGCCAAAGCGTAGAGGTCGCCTTTTGGGAGTCACTCAAGAGCATTTCTGGCGACGTTCAGGTGGTGATTGTTGAAAACAAAGAACCCCCATCGGACGTTGCTCACACTGTGCACTATGAATGGTTTGCCGGAGATGAGGCGGGCCCCGGCGACCGGATCGGCTTTATACCCGAAACCACGACGTCTACTTCCGAAGCAGAACGCATTTGAAAAATAGTGTAGGTCAGAGTGGTCGAAGAAGTAAGATGCGGCCAGAACAACAGCTAATCGGCGGCGAAATTGTCAAACCGCGATATCGGCGCGACCTGCCCCATCTCACTCCCACTCGATCGTCCCCGGCGGCTTGCTCGTCACGTCGTAAACCACGCGATTGACGCCCTTCACCTCGTTGATGATCCGCGTCGCCGTCGCGCCGAGGAAACTCATCTCGAACGGGTAGAAGTCCGCCGTCATGCCGTCCGTCGAAGTCACAGCGCGCAGGCCAACTACGTATTCGTAAGTCCGCCCGTCGCCCATGACGCCGACGGTCTTGACCGGGAGTAGCACGGCGAAGGCTTGCCAGATCTTGTCGTAGAGGCCGGCCTTGCGGATCTGGTCGATGTAGACGGCATCGGCGTTGCGCAGGATGTCGAGTTTTTCGGCGGTGATTTCGCCGGGGCAGCGGATGGCGAGGCCGGGGCCCGGAAACGGGTGGCGGCCGACGAAGACGTCGGGCAGGCCGAGCTCGCGGCCGAGCGCCCTCACCTCGTCCTTGAACAGTTCGCGTAGCGGCTCGACCAGCTTCATGTTCATGCGTTCGGGCAGGCCGCCGACATTGTGGTGCGACTTGATCGTCACCGACGGGCCGCCGGTGAACGACACGCTCTCGATCACGTCCGGGTACAACGTGCCCTGCGCCAAAAAGTCGGCGCCGCCGACCACCTTGGCCGCGGCGTCGAATACGTCGATGAACAGCTTGCCGATGATCTTGCGCTTCTGTTCCGGGTCGGTGACGCCGGCCAGCTTGCCCAGGAACAGGTCCGACGCCTCGCGGTGGACCAGCGGGATGTTGTAGTGGTCGCGGAACAGTGCCACGACCTGCTCGGCCTCGCCGAGGCGCAGGAGACC